>NZ_LEKG01000012.1:0-64733 GCF_001029515.1 Micromonospora sp. RV43
ACCCTCCTCTCCCCCGCCGCCCAGCACGCCGCCGCCGACCGGCGACGCCTGCACCGCGACCTACCGCACCACCAACTCCTGGTCCGGCGGTTTCCAGGCCGAGGTGACGGTCACCGCGGGCGCCGCGGCGCTCAACGGCTGGTCGGTGCGGTGGAACCTCGCCGGTGGTCAGAGCATCAGCCAGGTCTGGAGCGGCACGCTGAGCACCAGCGGATCCACGGCGACCGTCCGCAACGCGGCGTACAACGGCTCCGTGCCCGCGTCCGGCTCGACCACGTTCGGCTTCATCGCCGACGGCTCACCGTCCACCCCGTCCCTGACCTGCACCAGCCCGTGAGAGGAGCGTTCATGCGTACCGGAGCGAGGAGATGGCTCACCGCGGGCGCCGCGCTGGCGCTGCTGGCCGCCGGCGTGCTGACGCCCGCCGGCCCGGCGGGCGCGGAGTCCAACGGCGGCACCCGGGTGATGCCGCTCGGTGACTCCATCACCGAGGGCACCCAGGTGCCGGGCGGTTACCGGATCGGCCTGTGGCAGCGGCTGGCCGGCGGCGGCTACCGGGTCGACCTGGTCGGCTCGCAGTTCAACGGGCCGGGCAACCTCGGCGACCACGACCACGAGGGCCACCCCGGCTGGCGCATCGACCAGATCGACGCCAACATCACCGGCTGGCTGAACGCCTACCAGCCGCGCACCGTGCTGCTGCACATCGGCACCAACGACATCCTGCAGAACTACAACGTCTCGACCGCGCCGAACCGGCTCTCCTCGCTCATCGACCGCATCACCACCACGGCGCCGAACGCGGACGTGTTCGTCGCGCAGATCATCCCGCTCGCCAACTCCGGCCAGGCGGCGGCGGTGCGCACGTTCAACGCCGCGCTGCCCGGCATCGTGCAGTCGAAGGTGAACGCCGGCAAGCGGGTCCACCTGGTCGACCAGCACTCGGCGCTGACCACCGCCGACCTGATCGACGGCATCCACCCGACCGCCACCGGCTACGACAAGATGGCAGCGGTCTGGTACCGCGCGTTGCAGTCGGTGTCCGGCAGCATCGGCACCCCCGGCAGCGGCGGCGGCACGTACCAGAACGTGCAGCTCGTCGGCGCCGGCTCGGGCCGGTGCCTGGACGTGCCGAACGGCAGCACCACGAACGGCACCGCGGTGCAGCTGTACGACTGCTGGGGCGGCACCATGCAGCGCTGGACCTACACCTCGGCCAAGCAGTTGCAGGTGCTTGGCAACAAGTGCCTCGACGCGAGCGGGCGGGGCACCGCGAACGGCACCAGCGTGATCATCTGGGACTGCAACGGCCAGCCCAACCAGCAGTGGAACCTCAACGCCAACGGCACGATCAGCGGCGTCCAGTCCGGGCGCTGCCTGGACGCGGCCGGCTACGGCACCGCCAACGGGACCAGGATCAACCTCTGGGACTGCCACGGCGGCACCAACCAGCAGTGGAGCGCACGCGCCTGACCGGCGTGCGACGGGCTCCCCGGCGGACGCCGCCGGGGAGCCCGTCCGGGCGGCGCCCTCCGCATGACCAGCGGCGAACCCGGCCGGTACGTAGAGTGAGAGCCATGTCGAAGCCGCCGCTGCCCGAGCCCGCCGTCGCCATGCTGCGCAAGCCGAACCCGGCCGTCATCGCCACGCTGCGCGACGGCCAGCCGGTGTCCGCGGCCACCTGGTACCTGTGGGAGGACGGCCGCGTCCTGGTGAACATGGACGAGGGCCGCCGCCGGCTGGCGCACCTGCGCAGCGATCCCCGGGTCTCCCTGACCGTGCTGGACGAGGAGAACTGGTACACCCACGTCAGCCTCATCGGGCGCGTCGCCGAGTTGCGCGACGACGACGGCCTGGCGGACATCGACCGGATCTCGCAGCACTACACCGGGCGGCCGTACCCCCGGCGGGACCGCAACCGGGTCAGCGCCTGGATCGAGATCGAGCGCTGGCACGGGTGGGGCGCGCACAAGGACAACAGCCAGACCGGCTGACGGCGCCCCCACGATGTCCGACCCATGCGGAAGAGTGTCGGGCATGAGTGAGCCGTACGACCCGAAGGCAACGCTGCACCACTACCTGCGCGCGATCCGGGAGAATCTGATCTGGAAGCTCGACGGGCTGAGCGAACGTGAGGCCCGGCTTCCCCGCACCGCGACCGGCAACAACTTCCTGGGCCTGCTCAAGCACTGCCTGAACGTCGAAGCCGGCTACTTCGGGCCCACGTTCGGCCGCGAGTTCCCCACCCCCGGGGAACTGGTTCCGGACGACGCGTTCGACGGCGACCCGCAGGCGGACTGGTACGCCCGGGCCGACGAGACAAAGGACGGGCTGATCGACCTGTACCGCCGCGTCGGGGCGTTCGCGGACGAGACGATCGAGACGCTGCCGCTGGACGCGCCGGGGCGGGTGCCGTGGTGGCAGCCGGGCCGGCAGGACGTGACACTGCACCATGTCATCGTGCACGTCTGCGTCGACCTGGCCCGGCACGCCGGGCACGCCGACGTCATGCGCGAGCAGCACGACGCGGCGATCGGGCTGGGGCGGGACAACCGGAACGTTCCCGAGGGCTACGACTGGCCGGCGTACGTCAGTAAGCTGTCGGCGCTCGCCGACCGGTTCGAGTAGCCGGCCCTTCCGGTATGCCGGCCGGAAGTTTCAACCACATTTCGGACAGCGGATCGACAGGACCAGCAGCATCGTGAAGCATCTATCCCATGAAAATCCGGCCCGCCGTCGCCCCGCCGGCCGCTGAGGACACCGGTCCCGCGCGGCCTCCCGCCGAGCCGCCCTCGGACGACCGCCCCTCCGACGGGCGTCCCTCGGACGGCAGACGCCGGTGGCGGCCGAACCCGGAGTGGACGCTGGCGATCCTGGGCAGCCTGCTGCTGGCGGTGGTGCTGACCTGGCCGACGATGCGGCACCCGGCGACCACGATCCCCGGCGACCTCGGCGACCCGACGTTGCAGGCGTGGCAGGTCGCCTGGTCGGGGCACGCCCTGCTCAGCGACCCGGCCAACCTCTGGAACTCGAACACGTTCTATCCGGAGCGCTACACCTACGCCTACAGCGACACGCTGCTCGGGTACGCCCCGTTCGGGATGCTCGGCTCCGGCTTCGAGGCCGCTGTGATCCGCTACAACGTGCTCTACGTGCTGCTGCACGCGCTGGCGTTCCTCGGGGCGTACGCGCTGGCCCGGCAGCTCGGCGCCAACCGCTGGGGCGGTGCGGTCGCCGGGATCGCGTGGGCGTACGCGCCCTGGCGGCTGGCGCACTCCGGCCACCTGAACATCCTGTCCAGCGGCGGGATCGCGCTGGCGCTGGCGATGCTGGCGCGCGGCCACGGCTGGTCGCTGCGTCACGGATACCGGCCGGAGCGCCGCCGGCCCGGCTGGGCGGTGGCCGGGTGGCTCGTCGCGGCCTGGCAGGTGACGCTCGGCTTCGGCATCGGGCTGCCGCTCGTCTACTTCCTGCTGGCCGCCGTGCTGGTGGCGGCCGGCTGCTACGGCTGGTCCTGGTGGCGCAAGCGGGAGCGCCCCCCGTTCGGCCGGCGGCTGCTCGTCGCGGACCTGGCCGGCGGCGCCGTGTTCGGCACCGTGACGCTGCTGCTCGGTCTGGTCTACCTGCGCGTGGTCGACCTCAACCCGCAGGCCGTCCGCTCGCTGGACTGGACCAAGATGTTCTCCCCGCCGCTGATCGGGTTCGTCACCGCGCCGGGCGACTCGTGGCTGTGGGGGGAACGGCACGCCGCCGCCCGCGAGCAGCTGTCCTGGCCGCCGGAGATGGCGCTGCTACCCGGCATGACGCTGATCGGGCTGGCCGCGGCGGGGCTGTTCGTCTCGGCGTTCCCGGTGCGGCACCGGATCGCGCTGGGGCTCGGCGTGGCCGGCACCGTGCTGCTGGGCCTGGGCGCCACGCTCGGCGGGGACGGCGACCCCGGCTACCTGACGTTGTCCAACCTCCTGCCGGGCTGGGACGCGTTGCGTACCCCGGGCCGGATGATGCACTGGACCAGCCTGCTGCTCGCCGTGCTGGCGGCCGGGCTGGTGACGGCGCTGGCCGAGTCGTGGCGCCGGCCCGCGGCCGCACGCGTGTCCCGGGCCGCGGCGGCGCTGGTCCTGCTGGTGCCGCTCGCCCTGGTCACGCTGGAGGGCGTCAACCGCACGCCGCACCCGACCGTGCCGGCGCCACCGGCCGCGATGCGGACCGCGCCGGAACCGATGCTGGTGCTGCCGGCCGGCGGGGTGGGCGATCTGAACTACATGCTGTGGTCCACCGACGGGTTCCCCCGGATCACCAACGGGCTCGGCGGCTTCGAGCCGGTCACCCAGGCCCAGACGCGGGTCGCCGTGGCGACGTTCCCCGACGCGGGCAGCGTGGCCTACCTGCGCGGGATCGGCGTGCGGTCGGTCGTCGCGGTGCCGAGCCGCGCGGCGGGGACGCCGTGGGAGGGCATCGAGAACCGGCCGGTCGACGGGCTGGGCATCACCCGGGAGGATGTCGATGGCACGCTTGTCTACCGCCTCTGACGGCGTGGGCGCCGGATGCGTGTGTCCGGGCCGGGCGGGGTGAGCACCGTGCGGTTGTCGGTGGTGGTGCCCTGCTTCAACGAGGAAGCGTCGGTGGAGCGGCTGCACGAGATGCTCAGCGCCGCGCTCGCCGAGCTGACCGACGTGGACGTCGAGGTGGTGTACGTCGACGACGGCAGCGAGGACGGCACGCTGGCGGCGCTGCGCCGGCTCGCCGCGGCCGACCCGGCCGTCTGCTACACGTCGCTGAGCCGCAACTTCGGCAAGGAGGCGGCCATGCTCGCCGGCCTGCGCCGGGCCACCGGCGACGCGGTCGTCATCATGGACGCCGACCTGCAGCACCCGCCGCGGTTGCTGCCCGAGATGGTGATGCTCTACCGCCAGGGGTTCGACCAGGTGATCGCCCGCCGGGACCGCCGCGGTGACCGGTTCATCCGGATGGTCGCCTCGCGCTCCTTCTACCGCCTGGTCAACTGGTGGATAGACGTCCGCCTGCTCGACGGCGCCGGTGACTTCCGGCTGCTGTCCCGGCTCGCGGTGAACGCGATCCTGGCGATGCCGGAGTACAACCGCTTCTCCAAGGGCCTGTTCTCCTGGATCGGTTTCCGCACCGCGGTGGTGGCGCACCGCAACGAGACCCGGCAGGCCGGGCAGAGCCGCTGGACGTTCGGCAAGCTGTTCAACTACGCGTTCGACGGCCTGCTGTCGTTCAACAACCGGCCGCTGCGCCTGGCGATCTACGGCGGACTGTTCCTCACGCTCATCGCGGTGGGCTACATGGCCTGGGTGGTCGCCGACGCCGTGGAGAAGGGCATCGACGTGCCCGGCTACACCACCATCATCGTCAGCGTGATCGGGCTCGGCGGCATCCAGATGATGATCCTCGGGGTGATCGGCGAGTACATCGGCCGGATCTACTACGAGACGAAGCGCCGTCCGCACTATCTGGTGCAGGAGACCGAACGCGTCGTCGACACCCCCGGCCGGGCGTCCCGGATTCCGGAGCAGCGTACGGCCACCGGCGAATCGATGGCCGGCGAAACCGGCTGAGCAACCCCGATCGGTGGGCGCCGATAGGCGCAGAATCGTTCTCTTTTCGCAGGTGGCGGGCGGTTGCTATGGTCGCCCGCGACGCCGGAGACCGGCGCCGAGGAAAGGGTTGCGATGGGGCTGATGGACAAGCTCCGGGGCGAACTCATCGACATCATCGAGTGGCTGGACGACAGCCGCGACACGATGGTCTGGCGATTCCCCCGGTATCAGAACGAGATCAAGATGGGCGCCAAACTGGTCGTCCGGGAGTCCCAGACGGCGGTGTTCGTCAACGAGGGGAAGATCGCCGACGTCTTCGAACCCGGGACGTACACGCTGGAGACCCGCAACCTGCCGATCCTGTCCACGCTGAAGGGCTGGAAGTACGGCTTCAACTCGCCGTTCAAGGCCGAGGTGTACTTCGTCAACACCCGGCAGTTCACCGACATGAAGTGGGGCACCCAGAACCCGGTCATCCTGCGCGACGCCGAGTTCGGCGTCGTCCGGGTACGGGCGTTCGGCGCCTTCGCGGCCCGCGTGGTGGACGCGTCGCGGCTGCTGCGGGAACTGGTCGGCACCGATCCGCAGTTCCGCACCGAGGAGGTGCAGGAATACCTGCGGCAGCTCATGGTGGGACGCCTGGGCGGCGCGCTCGCCACGGCCGGGGTGCCGCTGCTGGACCTCGCCGCGCACCAGGACGCGATCGGCCGGCGGCTGGCCGCCGTGCTGACCGAGGAACTGGCCGAGGTCGGTATCGCGATCCCCAAGTTCGTCATCGAGAACGTGTCGGTGCCGCCGGAGGTCGAGCAGGCGCTGGACAAGCGGACCAGCATGGGCGCGGTCGGCGACCTGGACCGGTACACCCGTTTCCAGGCCGCGAACGCGATGGAGGCCGCGGCGAACAACCCGGGTGGCGAGGCGGGCGCGGGCATCGGCCTGGGCCTGGGCATGGCGATGGGCCAGCAGATGGCCCGGTCGATGGGCGGTGGCGCGGCCACGCACCCGGCCCAGCCCGCCGCCACGCAGCCGGCCGCCGCCGAGCCGCCGCCGCTGCCGGGCCAGGCCCAGTGGTACGTCGGCGTCGGCGGCCAGCGGCAGGGCCCGTACGACCTCGGCGTGCTGGCCGAGCAGGCGAACGCGGGCGCGCTCGGGGCGGACACGCTCGTCTGGCGTACCGGGATGGCGCAGTGGCAGCCCGCCGGGCAGGTGCCCGAGCTGGCGTCGGTGCTCGCCAGCGTCCCGCCGCCGCTGCCGCCGCAATGAGCGACACGGCTGTCTCGCCGCCCTCCTACCAGTGCGGGGGGTGCGGCGCCCGGGTCGAGTTCGCGCCCGGCACGACCGCGCTGAGCTGCCCGTACTGCGGGCACCGGCAGGAGATCGCCGGCGCCGGCCGGGAGGTGCGTGAGCACGCGTACGCGGAACTGGCGTCGCTGCCCCGCAAGCCAGTGGCGAGCGTCGGGGCGCACACGTTCGTCTGCCCGGGCTGCGGCGCCCGGACCGAGAGCGACGCGCTGGCGCAGCGCTGCCAGTTCTGCGCGGCTCCCCTGGTGGCCGACGCCGGGGCGGGTGAGCTGATCGCGCCGGAGGCGGTGCTGCCGTTCGCCGTCGACCGCAACGGTGTGCGGACGGCCCTGGGCCAGTGGTGCCGCAGCCGCTGGTTCGCGCCCGGGAGCCTGAAGAAGATCAGCGAGGCGGAGACGCTCAAGGGCACGTACCTGCCGCACTGGACGTTCGACGCGCGGACCGTGTCGGACTACCAGGGTCAGCGGGGCGAGCACTACTACGTCACCGAGACGTACACGGTGACAGTCGACGGCAGGCAGGAGACGCGGACCCGGCAGGTGCGGCACACCCGGTGGCATCCGGCCGCCGGCACCGTACGCCGGGACTTCGACGACGTGCTGGTGCCGGCCACCACCCACCTGCCCACCGAGCAGCTGGACAAGCTGGCGCCGTGGCCGCTGACCGAGGCGGCCGCGTACCACGGCGACTACCTGGCCGGATACCAGGCGCTGCGGTACGACACCGAGCCCGAGGCGGGCCTGACCGAGGCGAAGGCGCGGATGGCGCCGGTCATCGAGGGGGACTGCCGGTCGGACATCGGCGGTGACGAGCAGCGGGTGTCCGCCGTGGACACCACGTACTCCGACGTGTCGTACAAGCTGGTCCTGCTGCCGGTGTGGATCGCCGCGTACCTGCACGCGGGCCGGTCGTACCAGGTTCTGGTGAACGCGCGGACCGGTGAGGTCATCGGCGAGCGCCCCTACAGCACGGCGAAGATCGTGGCGGCGGTGCTGGCCGCGCTGGCGCTCGTCGCGCTCGTGGTGGCGTACGCGATGAGCCGCTGACGCGCACGGGCCACCGGTGTGCCGCACCGGTGGCCCGTGCGCATCGCGCGAGGTGACTGCCCGAGCGGCCGATGTGCCGCCGCGCGGGTCCACAGCAGAGTGAGGGCATCACCACCATCGGCCGGGCGGCGACGGAGGGAAGCCCCGATGGACTCACTGCGGAAGACCTCGCTGGTCGCGGGCGGCGCCTATCTGCTCACCTTCGTCTCGATCCCCACCGTGGCCCTGTACGCCCCGGTCCGCGAGTCGGACTACGTCCTCGGCACCACCTCGCAGGCTCCGGTCGTCCTCGGCGGCGTCCTGGAGGTGATCGTCGCGCTCGCCTGCATCGGCACCTCCGTCGCGCTGCACCCGGTGCTCACGCGCCAGGGTCCGGCCCGGGCGCTGGGCTTCGTCGGCGCCCGGGTGCTCGAAGCCGCAGGCATCCTCGTCGGCGTCGCGAGCATCCTGACGCTCGTCGCGCTGCGGGAGTCCGACGTCGGGCCGGACGCGCTCGTCACCGGCCGCGCGCTCGTCGCGTTCTACGACTCGGTCTTCCTGCTCAGCCAGGGCTTCCTGCCCGCCGTGAACGCGCTGCTGCTGGGCACCCTGCTCTACCAGTCCCGCCTCGTGCCGCGCGTGCTGCCGGTGCTCGGGCTCGTCGGCGCGCCACTGCTCGTCGCCTCCGACCTGGGCACCCTGTTCGGCGCCTGGGACCGGCTGTCAGCGGTGGCGGCGGTCGCCGCGCTCCCCATCGCGGTGTGGGAGTTCTCGCTCGGCGTCTACCTGGTCGGCAAGGGCTTCCGGCCCTCCCCCGTGACGGACGGCGCGGTCGAGCCCCGGCCGGTCCAGGACGCCGCCGTCTGAGCCGGGTCAGGCCCGCGCGCCGCCGTCGACCCGCAGCACCGTACCGGTGACGAAGGAGGCGCGGTCGCTGAGCAGCCAGGCGGCGGCCTGGGCGATCTCGTCCGGTTCGGCGGCCCGGCGCAACGGGCTGGCGGCCGCGAGCCGGTCGATGATGCCGGGCGACTCCGCGTCCCAGGAGCGCATCATCTCGGTGAGCGTGCTGCCCGGGGCGATCGCGTTGACGCGGATGCCCTCCGGCCCGTAGGTGATCGCCGCGGACTCGGTGAGGCTGTTCACCGCGCGCTTCATCGCCCCGTACGCGGGCAGTGCGGGGTTGCCCATCAGGCTGCCGACGCTGGAGTTGTTGACGATCGCGCCGGTGCCCGCCGTGGCCCGGATCGCGGCGACCTCGGCGACCATGGCGAGCCACGGTCCCTTGAGGTTGACGGTGTAGACGTGGTCGAAGTCGTCTTCGCGTACCCGGTCCATCGGTCCGGGCGGCACGATCGTCGCGCCGTTGTTGAAGGCGACGTCGAGGCGGCCGTACACCTCGACCGTGCGGTCGACGGCGGCGCGCACGCTGGCCGCGTCGGCCAGGTCGCAGAGCACGTACTCGGCGGTGCCACCGGCGGCCCGGACCTGCTCGGTGACCGCCTTCAACTGCTCCTCGGTCCGGGCGGCGAGCAGCACCCGGGCGCCCTCGGCGGCGAACAGCCGGGCCGCCGCGGCGCCGATGCCGCGCCCGGCGCCGGTGATGAAGGCGACCTTGCCGGCCAGCAGGCCGACGGTCGGGTGGACGATCGTGTCGGTTCGTGTGGTGTCCATGCCGGCAAGCCTGCGTCCGGTCGCGGAGCCCATCCAGGTACCGCCGGTACCTGGATACGCGCCGCCGCACGAGGGCACACTGGGGTCGTGGACCGACGTGAGCTGGCAGTGTTCCTGCGCAGCAGGCGGGAGCGGATCACCCCGGCCGACGTGGGCCTGCCCGCCGGACGGCGTCGCCGCACCCCGGGACTGCGCCGCGAGGAGGCGGCGCGGCTGGCGTTCATCTCCACCGAGTACTACACCCGGCTGGAGCAGGGCCGGGGTCCGCGTCCGTCGCGGGAGGTGCTGGCCGGGCTGGCCCGCGCGCTGCGGCTGTCCGACGCCGAACGCGACCACCTCCACCACCTGGCCGGGGCGCCGCCCGCGCCGCCGTCCGGGCCACCCCGGGAGGTACGGCAGAGCGTGCTGGACCTGCTGCACCGGCTGCCGCAGGCGGCGGCGTTCGTGACCTCGGCGGCGTTCGAGGTGATCGCCTGGAACGACCTCGCGGCGGCGCTCATGGAGGACTTCTCCGCAGTGCCCCGGCGGGACCGCAACCTGGTCCGCCGGGCGTTCCTCGGCCCGCACCTGCACGGCGCGGGGCTGTACGACGTGTCGGACGTGGGCGAGTTCGCCCGCCACTCGGTCGGGCGGTTGCGTGCCGCGGCGGCCCGCTATCCGGACGACCCGGAGATGGCCGCGCTGATCGCGGAGCTGCTCGCCGGGAGCGAGGAGTTCGCCCGCCTGTGGGCCTCCCACGAGGTGGGCGGCGCGCGGACGCTGTGCAAGACGTTCCGGCACCCGCTGGTCGGGCCGGTGACTGTCAACTGCGACGTCCTCGACATCACCGACCGCGACCAGCAGGTGGTCATCTACACCGCCACGCCCGGCTCACCGTCGGAGGAGGCGCTGCGGCTGCTCTCCGTGATCGGCACCCAGCGGATGACTGTCGAGCACTGAGCCGCCCGCCCTCGGTGGAACGCCATGGGTGTCCGCGCTCCCGTTCGACACCCATGACGTTCCACTCGCGGTGGGTCAGCAGCCGATCCGGGTGGAGCCCATCGCCACGTCGTCGTACCAGAGGGTGTCGGCGCCGCCGCCGTAGCTCTCCCAGCCCAGCTTCAGGTCGGTGAGCTGCGGTCGCCAGGTGCGGTTGTACCACTGGCCGTCGATGTCGTGCGTCGGCACGCCGTCGGCGGTCAGCCCGGTCACGGCGACACCGTCCAGCCACGTACGCAACTGGCCGGCGGAACCGTCCACCATGAACTCCAGGCAGGCCCAGCGGTTGGTGGGCAGCGGCACGCTCTGCGCCACCCCGGCCGGGCTCTGCTCGGGCAGCGTGGCGTCGTCGGAGGCACGGTTCCACTGGAGCGCGCCGTTCTGGCCGCCCAGCCGCAGGTCGCGGTTGCCGTCGGCGGCGTCGGACATGGTGATCATCGTGGTGTGGTCGGTGGGCTGGGCGGTGGTGTGCCGGACCCAGATCCGGGCGTACCTGACGCTGCCCAGGCCGCTGAGGTTCTTCGTGGTCCGGACGAACACGTGATTGCAGTACCCGGCGGCGCCGTTGATGCGTATCGCGCGGCTGCCGCTGTGCGTGGTGGTCGTGTCGATGGAGGCCGTGCCGGCGCCGGAACAGTCAGGGCTCACCACGCTCCAGTCACCCGACGGCGTCGAGCCGGTCTGGTTCTCGAAGCCGTCGCACAGCACCGCCCCCGCACACCCGCTCGGCGGCGGCGTGGTCGGCGGCGGCGTCGTGGGAGGTGGCGTCGTGGGCGGCGGGGTGGTCGGTGGAGCAGTCGTGGGTGGGGCGGTGGTCGGCACCGCCGTGGTGGGCGGCGGCGTGGTCGGGCCGGTGCCGTTGCACGGTACGCCGTTCAGGCTGAACCCAGTCGGCGCGCCGCCGGCGGTACCGTACGTGCCCTGCACGCCGAACTCGGTCGAGCCGCCGGCCGGGATGCTGCCGTTGTACGACATGTTGCGGGCGGTCACCGTCGATCCGGACTGGCTCACAGTGGCGTTCCAGCCGTTCGTGACGCGCTCGTCCCCGGCGTACGTCCAGGTGACCGTCCAACTGGAGACGGCGGTGTCACCCGGTGACACCTTGATGTTCGCGGTGAACCCGCCGGGCCACTGGTTGGGTGTGTAGTCGACCCGGCAGCCCTGTGCGGCTGCGGCCGGGCCGGTGAGCAGGGCCGTACCGGCCGCGGTGACGGCGGCCAGCGCGGCGACGGCCGCCACGAGCGGGGCGGGGCGGGCACGGAGAATCGTCATGGGAAGTCCTTCGGCGTCGGACAGGGCGCAGCGGCGCGCGTCGTCGTCGGACGCGGCGGTGCGCGAGGATGCGGCGCGGCGGTGCGCCACGGTGGGTGGTCGATGCGTACGACCGATGTGCCCGGCTCGAAAGGCGGCCCGGTCAGCCGCCGGGGTCCGGTCTGCGGACCTCGGCGGCGCCCGAGCCCAATCTATTTACCGTCGCCTATCCAATCAAGGTCTCCGCCCGCGCGGATGCCCGTCATCCCGGATCGGCGCCCACGCCGCTCAGCAGCGGTTGCCAGCCGTCGCGGTAGCGCACACCGCCGGGTCGCAGCCGGACCCGGTCGTGCGGCGTACCGGGGACCGGCTCGATCCGGATCACCTGTGGCCGGTCCACCACGACGCAGACCTCTTCCCCCGGCCACCACCAGCCGCAGGAGCGGGCCAGGTCGGCCCAGGTGTCCAGGTGTCCGGCCTCGTCCGGCCCGTACCGGGCGAGGCCGAGCCGGCGCAGCACGTCGTAGTAGGCGATCCAGGACGTGTCCTGCTGCCCGTACCAGCACACGGGCACCGGGCCGTCGCCCGCGAGCGCCGCACGCACCGGCAGGTAGAACCCGTGCGCGAGGCTGCGGTGCAGCGCCGCGCGTACCCCCTGGTGCAGGACGACGGCGAGCGGTACGCCGCCGTCGAACGCCCGCTGCGGCGCCAGCTCGGGCCACGGCTCCTTGGCCTTGCCCCTGCGTGCGGGTGACAGCTCGGGATCGGTGTGCACGACGCCCGCGCTGAGCGCGCCCCGGAGCTGGGACACGACCATGGCGATGTCGCTCGCCAGCATCGGTGTCCGGGGCGGCCGTACCGCCCGGATGCGCTCGTGGAGCCGGTCGAGGGTGGGCCAGCCGCTGACCAGAGGCAGTGCCTTCGCCGGCGAGTCGACCCATTCGAAGCGGGGTCGCGGCCGCGACGCCCTCGCGTAGACGGCGGTCAGGCAGCGCTCGGCGGTGGGCTTGTCGGCCGACTGTGTGGACAGGGCGTGGTCGAGCCATTCCTGGCGGATCCGGACCGCCTGCTGCCACAGGTCGTGCGGGGTCTTCGCGGCGTCGTCGCGCCGCGTGGGGGCGCTCATCGCGCCGGGGCGTCGCCGCCCTTCCGGTAGGAGATCATGGAACGACTCTGACCCATGTCGCGGCACCGCTCAAGCGAATTCCGTACCGTGGCCGCATCCGCAGTGCCCGGCCAGGAGAGAAGGGAACACCGCTGCCCGTGGACAGTGACCGCTTGACCCGACCCCCTGTCATCACCGCGCAGATGCTCATCCGCCGGCCCGCCGCCGAGGTGTTCGAGGCGTTCGCCGACCCGGCGGTGACCACGAGGTTCTGGTTCACCAGGAGCAGCGGCCGGCTGGAACCCGGCGCCGTCGTCACCTGGGACTGGGAGATGTACGGCGTCTCCACCGTCGTCACCGTCAAGGACGTGGAGGAGAACCGCCGCATCCTGGCCGAGTGGGATCCGGAGTCCCCCACCCAGGTCGAGTGGCGGTTCCTGCCGGGTGAGGACGACACCACGCTGGTCCGGATCACCGAGACGGGCTTCGCCGGCACCGCCGACCAGGCCGTGAGCAGGGCGATCGACTCGATGGGCGGGTTCACCATGGTCCTCTGCGCCTGCAAGGCGCTGCTGGAGCAGGGTGTGCTGCTGAACGCCGTCGGCGACGCCCACCCGCCCGGATTCGAGGACTGACCGCGGCTGCGGTGGGTGGGCCGGGGCCCACCCACCGCAGGCCGGTCTAGCTGCCGAGCGTGGCCTTCGCCGCGTCGATGGCGTCGAGCAGCCGTTCCTGGTGCTCGAAGCCGTCGTCGTCGGCCACAGGGCTCGCCCCGCATTCACGCTGCCGCGCGTGCAGCAGCGTCTCGTCCACGGGAGTCACCGGGAAGGCCAGCGGGTCGAGGTCGGGTGCCCCGTCCGCGTCCTCGACGACGAGCCACTTGTTCGCCTCGTCGTAGCGGACCACACCGGCGGCGATTCCCCTGGTCCACTGGTCGAAGAGCACGGCCAGGCTGGGGGCGGCACGGACCGACTCCCAGGCGTCCTCCCCGACCGGGTAGCGCCAGATCTCCCCCTCGTGCTCGCCCGCGAGGACGAACGTGTAGAGCAGGAAGTCGAAGTGGAACAGGGGTAGTTGCTGCCGCCAGGGGAACGGCGTGCCGATCGACAGCCCCAGGTCGTCGAGCGCGTCCCCACCGTCCGGCCACGGCATCCGCCATCCGCCGTTCGGGAGCAACCGCGCGTCCGGCCAGCGCTGCGACTGCAACCAGGCCAGCTGATCCGCGACGTGGTCCACGTCGAAGATCCGGCGCACCCGGTCCGGCGGCGGCCCGGCCGGCGACTCGCCCGAATCGGGCCAGTCGAGGCCGGCGGCAGTCGCCGCGACGCGGTACTCCCGCACCGCTTCGCGCAGTACGCGCATGTCGTCGAGCATCAGGAGGCTCCTCGGCTCACGGTGCCACGGGCGTCATGCACAGGCTAGCCCCGCCGCCGCTGAGCTTGAAGGCGAAGCTCGGGCCGCCGGCCTCGACCCACGGCTTCACCGGCAGCACGACGAACTTGGTCTTGTCGCTCACCTTGCACTTGCCGTAGAACGCGTTGATGTCGTTGGCCTGCGGAAGCGACTCGGCTGTCGACACCAGCTTCAGGCTGGCGACCTGGCCGGTCAGGTCGACCGCCTGGTCGGTCGACCAGAACGGGAACTCGTCGCAGGTCTGCCCGGGAACCCGTACGTCGCACGCGTTCGGCTTGAACGCCGCGGTGCCGAACCAGCCGCGGCTGTGGCCCTTGGCGCGCGCCGCCTGCCCGCCGGCGCTTCGCGCCGGGTAGAACCACACCGCCCGGGTCGGCGGCTGCGGATATCCGCCGTCGCCCATGGCGGCCACGATGTGCTTGCCGGTCTCGGTCATGTCGGCGCCCTTGTAGTTCTTGGCCCCGGGTACGTAGACGATGATGTCGTCGTCGCATCCGGCCTTGCCCTGGGTGCCGCGCTGCGCCGTACATGCCTGGTCGATGATCCGCTTGAGGCGCGCGTCCTCCGTGGAGTCCCAGGCGAAGGGCAGGTTGCGCTGGTTCGCCACCAGCTTCGTCGTCTTGACGACCTCGGCGTAGACCTTCAGGCTGTTGTACCACTCGCCCTCGTCCAGGCCCCAGTTGTCGAACTGCTCGAAGTCGACGTCGTGCGAGATCGGGTACTCGATGAGCCCGTTGACGCCGATGGTGCCGGGGAAGAGGATGGCGAGCAGCGTGCCCAGCGCGGCCCCGAGGCCGAGGCCGCCGAGGCCGACGACCCACCACGAGATGCTGGCGGCGGCTACCGGGGCGACCGCGGCCGCCGCGGCCGTCTCCGCGACGGGAGCGATGAGCGTCGCGCAGGCGCCGCTGCTCAGACACCAGGCGATCGGCACCACAGCCGCCTGCAACAGCAGCGGCCGGGGCTGCGTGTCGTCGATCGACGAGATGACCGGACCGCGGCCGGAGGGAGCGATGGCGAACAGCGTGCGGGTGAGGTCGTCCGCACAGTCGACGAGCTTCTCGCCGGACGGTGGCAGGACGGCGTCGAGGCAGCTGGTGTCGGCTGCCCGGTAACAGCCGAGGAAGATCTGCGTGGCGCCGGAGGGCACCGGCACACTCGCACGCGAGCTGGCCGCGATGTAGATGTCACCACCGGCGCCCGCGCATTGCGACGCTTCACTGGCGGTGGTCTGCGTGACCGCCGGCGACAGCTCGTCCACGTGGATCATCGTGGTGAAGTCGCCGGCGAGTTCCCGCACCACAGTGCCGTCGGCGCTCAGCGCCTCCACCCGGAAGGCGTACGGCGTGTACTCCTCGAGCGGCTCGATCGGGAGCTTGATGACGCTGTCCGCCGTACACGGGCTGGCCACGTTGCCGTTGCCGTCCTCGCAGAGCTGGTCTCGCTCGAAGTGGTCGTAGATCTCGCCGTCGAGGTAGGCGCGGTAGCTCGCCTCGGTGGCCGGGTTCGGGTGCCAGCTGGCCATGGCGCCGCCCTCGTCCGGGTCCAGGGTCAGGCCGGCGTCCACGTCGGGCGGCGGCGGCAGGGCGTCGGTCGTGAACGACGTCGTGGCGGGCGTCTTCGACCGGTTGCCGGCCAGGTCGACGGCGACCACGGAGACCGTGTGGTTGCTGGACGGCTGGAGTCCGGTGATCGAGTACGAGCGGGTGCCGACCGTGGTCCGGTGCGGGGTGCCCCCGTCGACGGTGACCTCGTATCCGGCGAGACCGTAGTTGTCGGTCGCGGCACCCCAGGTCACCTTGGCGCCGGTGGCCGTGATCGTGCCGACCGCCAGGTTCGGAACGTTGCTCGGCGGGATCAGGTCCAGCACGGTGATGTCGCGCAGGATCCGTGCGTAGCGGCCGGGTTCGCGCTGGGCACGGGTGCAGACCTTCACCGGACCCAGTCGCGGTGGGCGCATGCTGGCGGTCCAGGAGGCCGACCAGTCCGTGACGCCCTCCGGCGGCGGGCCGTAGGTGAAGCTGGTCGAGGTGGTCTTCTCGACCGAGACGTCCACCATCGTGGCCTGCTTGTGCACATAGCCGCTGACGGCGATCCTGCCGTTCGCGTCGACCGCGACCTCCGACCCGGCTGCCGGTCCTTCGAGGCGGATGGACGCGTGGTTGACGTCGTCCGGCACGGACGGGTCGGCGCATGCCGGCAGTTGCGCCTCGGTGACGACCTGGGCGGATGCCGGCTGGCTGATCATGCTGAGCGGGAGGAGGATCGCGACGGCGAATGCCGTCATGCGTATGGACCGACTGAAATAGCGATGACGTCTGTAGCCTGACATGCCGCCCCCGTCTCACTGAGATTGGTCGATGACGAGCGGAGCCTGTCACGGCGATCTATATTCGAGATACTTTGTCGTCTACGCTCGCCGGACGACCCGAGCGGTCGGCAGAATCGATCACCCGGACCGGGACGACAACGTGAGGAACGGGTTCCCCCGGACGAGCCGCGACGCCGGCCCGGACGGCACTGTCGACAATTCGGCGGCGTAATCCCTGACCAGCGCCGGCAGCCGGTAGCGGGCTGCACCGTCCCGGGCGACCAGGTGCGCATCGACCAGGCCTTCCATGGCCCGCCTGATCCGTTCGGTGGACTCGCCGAGTTCCGCCGCGGCACGGTCCACCGCCGCCGGAGCCTCCGGGCAGGCGGCGAGAAGCTCGAACAGCCGGCCGGCCACCTCGTCCTCCGAGGCAACACCCGCGACGGCGGCGGCCAGGCTCGCTCGTACGGACAGGTCGTCGTAACTCAGCAGATCCAGCGTGCTCCCTCCCGCTGTGAGTTCGCCGACCAGCGCGGCCACCGGCATCCCCGGCCACGTCGCCAGTCTCGAGCCGGCGACCCGCAGCGCCAGCACCGATCCGGCACACAGGCCGATCAGCTCGGCTGTCGCGCCCGGATCCGCGGCCAGCCGTTCCGGACCGGCGAGCGCGGCCAGCAGTTCCCGGGCGCCGGGTTCGGCCAATGGCGACAGGGCGACCCGCCGTACACCGTCGAGGTTGCCCAGAGCGCGCCGGGCCACGGCGATCAGGGCAGGACCGGGACTGGCGGGTAGTAGGGGCCGCACCTGGGCCGCGCTGGTGACGCCGTCGAGGACCAGCAGCAGCCGGCGTCCGGCGGTGAGCGAGCGCAGGCGCCCGGCGCGCTCGTCGACGCTGTCGGGCATGTCGCCCGGCGCGACGCCGAGCGCGCGCAGCACCCGGGCCAGCAACTCCGCCGGGGTGACCGAGGCCCGGTACGCGACGTCGACGAAGATCTGCCCGTCGGTGAACTCGCCGGCCACCGCGTGGGCCGCGTGTACGGCGAGCCCGGTCTTGCCGCTTCCCGGCGGGCCCGTGACGACCACGACAGCGGGTGCGCGGCCCGTCGCTCCCGTGCTGACCTCCCCCGCTTCCCTGGTGCGCCCGACGAAGGTGACCAGATCCGGTGGCAGCTCCCGGGGCACCGTCCGGCCGGTCTCGGCGGCGGGAGCCGGATCGGCGGTCGACGGTGCCGCGATCACCGGCGGCGGCCGGGTGTACGAGACGTCCGGCGCCCGTTCCAGAATCGCCCGGTGCAGGGCGGCCAGTTCCTCGCCCGGCTCGATGCCGAGGTGCTGGTCCAGCCGGGCGCGCGCGTCCCGGTAGGCGGCCAGTGCGGCCGGCACCTCACCGCAGCGGTACAGCGCGAGCATCAGCTGCCCCCACGCCCGTTCCCGCAACGGGTACGCGGCCAGATGCTCACGCAGCCCGGGTAGCAGCTCGGCATGCCGGCCGACCGCCAGGCGGGCATCGGTCAGCACCTCGAACACCTGAAGCCGCTGCTCCTCCAGGCTCGCCCAGCGGTTGTCGAGCGTGGTGCCGGTCGGCAGCCCTTCGCCCGCCGCGCCGCGCCACAACGCGAGTGCGGCGTCGAGCGCGGGAACGGCGTCGAGCGCATACCCCCTGACCAGTGCCGTGCGGCCGTTCTCCGCCAGCCGGTGGAACTCCGTGACATCCAGTTCGTCGGGCTGCATCCGCAGCTCGTACGCGTTCGGACGCGTCACCAGCCGGTCGCCCACCATCCGGCGCAGCGCCGCCGCGTGCGAACGCAGGTTGGCCGTCGCCGAAGGCGGGGGGACGTCGGACCAGACCATGGCGGCCAGCCGGTCCAGGGACACCGACCGGTTCGCCGCCAGCGCGAGCCCGGCGAGCGCGGCCCGCCGCTTTCCCGGTCCCGGCGCGACGCGCCGGCCGCCGACCCGCAGCTCGACAGGGCCCAGAAGCCGAATGTCCAATTGCATCCCGTCGCTCCCCCGTCGAACTCCGAGGCCGCCCACAGTAGGCGGCCCCGCAGATCAGGACAAGGCATTTCGATAAGGGCCAAATGTGACGGGAATCAATGCAAGTAGCGGTGTGTCGACGTAACGGAAACACCGCAGAAAACGCCCGACCAGATCATGACGGCGACGAGCCACCGGCTCGTCGAGCGGTCAGGCGCCGGCCATCGGTGCCGGCGCGAACATGGGCGGCGCCGGATCGGCTGCCCGGATCGCGGCCACGAGCTGTGCCAGTTGCGGGTAGCCCCCGGCCGCGCGGAGAAGGTGATCCGCCTCGGCGTGGTTCCCGAGATACGACTCGGCGGCCGCACGCAGAAGAAGCGCGACGGCGCAGAGGTCGCGCGGCTCGGCGCCGGGACGGACGTCGAGAAGCAGCGATCGCGCATCCTCGGGCCGCTGGTTGAGCAGGTGAGCCAGGCTCATCACGATCCGGGCGGACAACGCTCGCGGCTGCGTCCGGACGGCGATCCGGGCGAGTTCCGAGATCTCCCGCACCTCCCGGCGTTCCACCGGCGCGCCGGTCACCACCGCGGCGTACAGGTACCACATTCCGAACTGGAGGCTCAGCATCTGGCCGATCGCCGCGGCGGCCGCGGGATCGGTGCCGCCCGCGCGAGCCAGCGCCGCGAGCCGCTCGGCCTCCTCGACCAGATCCGCCGACTGCGTGTGTCCCGCGCTCAATCTCTGCTGGTAGGCAGCGAGGGCCAGGAGCGGATCGCTGCCGTCGCGGGCCTGAATCCCGACCCGGTGGACGTCACCACCCGCTCGGGCGACCGCCCGCAGCGCCCTGACCACCTCCTCCTGGTAGTAGCCGGCCCGCAGCCCTTCGCGAGCGGCTGCCGGAGCCCGGAGCCAGCGGAGCAGGTTGTGGCCGTCGCTGTGGGTCGAACGCCCCGGAACGAGGTTGGTCAGGCCGAGCAGCGCCCCGACGAACGCGGCGCCGAGCAGCGTCAACCGCGTCAACGCCGTACCGGTGGACGCCGACGCGACGACGAGTGCCGTCGCGGCGCACAGGTTGGCCAGCGGGCCACCGAGATAGAACAGCAGCATCCGCAGCGGTAACGCCGTCATCGACGGCGACGGCCGGACCGACACCTCGTTGCGCCAGCCGTTGAAGGGCGCGATACGGACCGCGATGACCGGCAGGCGCAGCAGCTTCGCCACGACGAGATGACCGCACTCGTGCAGGACGAGGTGCAGCCACAACGACACGCAGGTGAGGCCGGCGGCGACGATCGCATCCATCACCGACTCGGTGACGAGCAGCGCGAACGCCGTCGCCTCCACCGCCAGGAGGAGTGACACGGCGACCAGCCGACGGCGGAGCTTCACCAGGAGATGGTACGGCCGGACAGACGGCGGCAGTGGGACACGCGCGCTCACGCCCGGCACAACCACGACCCGACGGTACGGCCGTAGAGCCGCGGCCCGGGCTGGACGGCGTGTCGTAGGCTTCGCCGGTGCTTGAGGTGTCGGGGGACTTCGAAATCCATGTAACGGCCCAGCCGCACGACGCGGAGAGGCTGTTCGCCCTCGCCGCGCGGCGCGGGCTGAAGTTCGTCCACATCGTCCTCGACCAGGGTGCCTACACCTCCCAGCCGATGCTCACGCTGACCGGGCGGGGCACGCACGCCGAGCAGCAGGCCGCGGCAGAGCGCCTGCAGGGCGAGGTGGAGGCGTCCGGGATCCACGTGTGCCGCACGAAGATCGAAGTGGCGCCGTGGGCTGCCGGTGTGCCGAAGTCGGACGAGGAGGCCGCGGCGGAGCCGGCCGCCCGCTACTTCGAGCATCACGTCAAACTGCTGCTGGCCGGGCCGACGGTGGCGCGGACACTGGCGCTCACCAGCCTGGTCGAGCCGCACGGGGCACGGCTGTCCCGCAACGCACGCCGGGTACGCGCCGACGGTGTGCAGGAGCGGTTCGTCACCCAGCGCTGCTACCGTGTCGGGCTCGCCACGGCCGGGCAGCGCCTGGAGGCCCTCGTCGCGGCCGTGTCCGCCGCCGGCTTCGAGATCGCCGCGGTGGAGCAGGAGTACGTGGTGTTCGACAGCGGACCGGTCCGCGACCTCGGCTGGCTGGACCCGCCCGGGAGCCCGGAGAAGACGCGGCCCAGCGACTGGGTGACGGAGCGCGAGAACACCATGCGGTCCGCGCCTGCCCGGTCCCGGGGCTTCCCGCCGACCTACCAGCCGCTGCCCGCCGACGCTCCCGTCCGCCAGCGCGCCGCGTTCGATCCCGCCCTCAAGCAGTACCCGAACGCGTACCGCGCCGGTGAGCCGCACTTCCTCGTGCCCGAGACCGGCCGGCGGTGGAGCGCCGCCCGGCGTACCGCGCTCACCGGCGTGCTTGCGGCGATCGCGGCGGCCCCCGTGGGCCGCCACCTGGTGCTGCGGGGTAGTGCGCTGATGCCGGTCCAGGTCGGCGCCGCCGCACGCGAGCCCGGCGATCTGGACTTCGTCGTCGTCCCGCACACGGTCACCAGCGGCAGCGACGAGGCCCGTACGCTGCTCGACGCCGTCAAGGCCGCCCTCCGGAGCGTGCCGGACGCCGGCCTGCGACCGGACCGGATCAGCGAGGCGGCCATCTGGACGTACGAGCGGGCCGACGGCCGCCGCCTCGTCGTCCCGTTCGGCATCGCCGGAGCGCCGGACGGCCACGTACAGATCGATATCGTCTTCGGCGAGGAGCTGCCGCTCCCGCCGGAGACGGTGATGCTCCCCGGTGTCGCCGTTGCGGTGCTCGCCGCGCCCGCGGCGCTGGCGCTCGCCTGGAAGCTGCTGTGGCTGGCCACCGACGCGTACGCGCAGGGCAAGGACCTGTACGACGCGGTCCTGCTGGCTGAGACCACGAGCGTGGACCGGGATCTCGTCCGCCGCCTGATGCGGCCGGAGCTGGGCGCCGAGGCGGACGGCTTCAGCGCCGAGGACGTGCTGACGTGGAGCATCGACTGGGACAACTTCGTCGACGAGTACCCCGGGATCGAGGGAACCGAAGAGCAGTGGACGAGGCGGCTGGCTTTGGCCCTCGAACGCGCCTGGGGATAGCCGTACCGCGTAGCGGCGCGGACAACCGTCGGCCTGAATTCGAAGAAGGAGGCCCGGCTCGACCAGTTGCCGCCGAATGACACTCTTGCGCCGATGGACGCGTTCATCTCACAGTTGCCGGCGTTGCTCGGCGTCGTTGTCGGTGCCATGGGCACAGGCCTGGTGGCCTTCCTGTCCGCCAGAAGCCAGTGGAGGCGCGGCCAGGCCGTGCGGTGGGACGAACGACGACTGGAGGCATACAGCGAGTTCGCCCAGGTACTGAAGGAGATTCAGGCGATATCGCTGAAGGTGCTGGCTACCGCGGCCGGGGACAAGTACCGCTCGGGACTGAACGAAGCAGAGGCTTTTCCTCGGCTCGCCGAGGCCGACATCAGGCACACCCTCGTCTGGGAGAGCCTCTTGCTGCTCGGGGACGCTTCCACCGTCGTCGCCGCACAGGACTGGCGAGAGGCAGTCTGGCGACTCGAACACCGAGCCCGTGGCGTCGACGAGAACTCCGAGCCGTTACTGGAACTGGTCCAGCAGGCGAACGCGAGTCGGGATCGCTTCTATCATGCCGCTCGGCGCGGCCTCGGCGTAGGCGGCGGATCGGTCGCTCAATCCGACCGCCTACAGCGACGCCTCGCCTCCGAAAACCACGAGCCTCCGTCCCCAATCAGCTGAGCCGGCCAGACCTCGCGATGAGTTCAGTCGCCTCCGCCGGTCTGACCTGGTGCGTCCGATCGATGTCGGATGCGAGTGCACAACTGACCGCCAGGAGGGACGAGAACCATGACCGTCGTCGACACCACTCCCCCGCCCGTCGCGCGCGGGTTGCACCGGACGCTGTGGGCACTGCAAATCGTCCTCGGGGTCTTCCTCATCGTCGCCTCCGCCGGCCCCAAGCTGTTCGGCGAGACGAACGCGGTCCAGACCTTCGAGGACATGGGCGCCGCGCCCTGGTTCCGTTATCTCGTCGGCCTGCTGGAGCTGGCCGGTGGCATCGGGCTGCTCGTGCCTCGGCTGGCCGGCCTGGCCGCCGTCGGGCTCGCGCTGCTCATGGTCGGCGCCGCCGTCACCCAGGCGTTCATCCTGCACGGCGGCGCGCTGGTGCTCACGCCCGTGGTGCTGTTCGCGCTGTTCGTGTTCATCGCGTGGGGCCGCCGCCACTCGATCCGCCGGCTCCTCGAGCGCTGAGCGGGGGTGCGCCGGCCGGCCCGTCAGGGCGTCCAGCGCACCCCCGGGTTCACCCGCCCGGACCAGTCGAAGACGGCCATGTTGTCCCACTGGTTCCCGGTGCCGTTGATGTTCGCCGGATCCCAGCCGTTGCCGCTGACGGCGTACCAGGTCGGTTCCCAGTAGAAGACACCGATCGCGCCGGCGTTGCGGGCGGTGTTCTGGACCCAGTCGAACTCCTGGGCCTGCCCGGCCCAGGTCGCGCCGATACCGTCGCAGGTCGCGTCGCCGATGGCGTTCGGCTCGCCGTCCGCGTTGTCCCGGGTGAAGGGGTACGCGGTCTCCACGATCACCACCGGCTTCCCGTAGCGGTTCCGCAGGTCGACGATGTTGTTGTAGAGGTTCGCCAGGCTGCCGTGCCACATGCAGTAGTACGACAGGGCCGTCATGTCCCACTGCACGCCCTGGGCGCGGATGCCGTCGTAGAACCACCGGGCGTTGGCGTTGCTGTCGGCGTTCGCGGTGTGGATCATCACGGGGATGCCGCCGCCGCAGGCCTTCACCGCGTTGTAGCCCTGCTTCAGCAGGCCGGCCAGCGGGGCGAAGTCGTTGTTGACGACCTTGCCCTCGTTCCACAGCATCCCGACGTTGATCTCGTTGCCGATCTGCACGCTGTCCGGCAGGGTGCCCTGCCCGCGGAGGGCGGCGCAGACGTCGTAGGTGAACGCGTACACGTCGTTGCGCAACTGGCTCAGGCTGTGCCCGGCCCAGGCCGCGGGCTTGTACTGCTTGCCGGGGTCGGCCCAGGTGTCGGAGTAGTGGAAGTCGATCAGCACCTTGAGGCCCTTGGCCTTCGCCACGCGCGCCTGGGCCAGCACCCTGCTCTTGTTGTTGTAGCCGCTGGCCGGGTTGTTCCACACGCGCAGCCGGACGTAGTTGAGGCCGACGGACCTGAGGATGTCCAGCGGGTCGCGCGCCACCCCGCCTGCGTCGTAGTACTTCGCGCCCAGATCCAGGCTGCGCTGCAACGAGGAGACGTCGGCGCCCCGCATGCTGAGCGTGTTCGCGGCGGCGACGGGCGCGGGCGTACCCCCGAATGTGGTGGTGACGGCGAGAGCGACGGCCGTGACGGCCCCGGCGAGGGCGCGGCGGTGGTGGGGTGTGCTCACGAGACTTCCTCTCAGCCGACAGTGCAGGGGGCGCCGTTGAGCGAGAAGCCGGTCGGCGGCGCGTCGCTCGCACTCCACCGCCCCTGGAAGCCGAAGGTCGCGGAGCCGTTCGGCGCGATGACGCGGTTCCAGTCGGCGTTGCGGGCGGTCACGGCGGCGCCGGTCTGGCCGACTGTGGCGTTCCACGCGGTGGTGACGTGCTGGTCCCCCGGGAAGCTGAAGGTGACGATCCAGCCGTCGACCGACGTCGTCCCGGTGTTCTGGACCGTCACCGCGGCCACGAAACCGCCAGGCCACTCGGACTGGTTCCGGTAGGTCACCCGGCAGGTCGAGGGCGGCGGGGGCGGCGGCGTGGACGTCGTCGGCAGTGTGACCGTGTTGGACGCGATCGACACGTTGCCGGCCGCGTCCCGGGCCCGCACGTAGTACAGGTTGCGCAGCGGCGTCGACGGGGGCAGCGGCGCCGTGTACGTGGTGCCCGGCACGGTGGCGACTCGGGTCGAGGTGAACCAGCCGTCGAACCGGTAGACGTCGTACCCGAGCACGCCGGCGTCGTCGGTCGACGGCGACCAGGACAGCGTGGCGGTCGAGGCGGTCACCTCGCCGACTGTGAGGTTCTGCGGCGCGCTCGGCGGGGTGGTGTCCGGGCCGGTGTCGGTCACCGGGGTGACCACCGTCAGCGCGTCGGTGGACGGCGATCGGCGCCCGGACCCGTCCCGGGCCGACACCCGGAACGAGTACTGCCGGCCCGGCTGGATGTAGCCGGTGATCGTGGTGGAGGTGACGTCGCCGAGGCTGATGCCGTAGACCACGTCGTCGAACGCCTGGTAGTAGGTGACGTCGTACCCGGCGACGGGGCAGCAGCCGGGCCTGGCGGCCGTCCAGGTGAGGGTGACCGACGTGGTCCGTACCTGGGTGGCGGTCAGGTTCGTGGGCGCGCTCGGCGGGAACGGCGTGGTGCTGGGCGTGCTGGGCGTCGAGGTGGGCGGCGCCGCCGTCCCGGTCGGCTCCGCGGCGGGCACCGCTGCGCCGCCGGGCGCCGGGGCGACAGCGGGGTACGCGGTGCCGGCGTCCGCCGACGGCGCGACGGCCAGAGCGGCACCGAGCAAGGCCGTGGACAGCACGACCGCGGCCGTCAGACCCGGCCGCAGACGGCGGAACAGCGAGGACGAGAAGACGGCAGCCATAGGTCGACAATGCCCGCCATACATCGATGATCGCCAACGTGTCCCACACCTCGGCCGGTGCCACGGCCCCGCAACCCGCCGCGAGGCGCGACCTCCGCCTCATTCGTCGTTTTGCGCCGCTTATGTCAGCAATCGGTCACAATCGGATAGACAGGGTGAGCCGCTGCGGAACGGCCACCACACGCACGAAAGGCTGGACGGGAAGCGGCGATGGCCACCTTCGAGTACCGCTGCGCGCAGGACGGCAGCTTCGATGTCGCGATGCCGGTCGGCACCGCGGGCCCGTCGACGAACTGCCCCCGATGCGGGTTCCCGGCGACACGCGTGTTCTCCGCGCCCCGGCTCACCCGCATACCGGCGGCGCTGCGCGAGGCCGTGGACCGGACCGAGCGCAGCGCGGAACAGCCGGAGGTGGTCGGGCGGGTGCCCGGCCGTCGCCCGGCGCGTCACTCGACGAACCCGGCCCACGCCCGCCTGCCCCGATGGTGACCACGAGAAGGGCTCGACACCGTGCCTGAACTGCTGTTCCCCCTCGACTCCACGAAGAGGTTCACCGACCAGGAGAAGGTCGGGCACAACCGCTGGCATCCCGACGTCCCGCCCGTGGCGACGGTACGGCCCGGACAGTCGTTCCGTGTCCACTGCCGCGAGTGGTTCGACGGCGCGATCCACAACGACGACTCCGCCGAGGACATCCGGGACGCTCCGCTGACCCGGGTCCACGCTCTCAGCGGCCCGTTCGCAGTCGAGGGCGCCGAGCCGGGCGACCTGCTCATGGTCGACATCCTCGACATGGGCCCCATCCCGCAGGAGTCCGGTCCGCTGGCCGGCCAGGGCTGGGGTTACACGGGCATCTTCCCCACCGGCAACGGTGGCGGCTTCCTGACCGAGCAATTCCCCGACGCCTACAAGGCGGTCTGGGACTTCACCGGCCACAAGGCCACCTCACGGCACATCCCCGGGGTCTCGTTCACCGGGATCTCCCACCCGGGGCTGATGGGCACCGCCCCGTCCGCGTCGCTGCTGGCGACCTGGAACCAGCGGGAGGGGGCGCTGATCGCCACCGCGCCCGACCGGGTGCCGCCCCTGGCCCTGCCCCCCGAGCCGCAGGACGCGATCCTCGGCAGCCTCACCGGCGCCGACTTCGACCGGGTCGCTGCGGAGGCGGCGCGGACCGCTCCGCCCCGGGAGAACGGCGGGAACCAGGACATCAAGAACTTCACCGTCGGCAGCCGGGTCTTCTACCCGGTGTACGTGACGGGAGCCAACCTGTCCCTCGGCGACCTGCACTTCTCGCAGGGCGACGGGGAGATCACCTTCTGCGGCGCCATCGAGATGGGCGGCTTCGTCGACCTGCACGTAGACCTGATCAAGAACGGCATGCAGACGTACGGCGTCGCCGAGAACACGATCTTCATTCCGGGCGACACCCCGCCGCAGTTCTCCCAGTGGCTGGCCTTCTCCGGGCTCTCGGTCACCCTCGACGGCGAACAGCGGTACCTCGACTCGCAGCTCGCCTACCAGCGCGCCTGCCTGCACGCCATCGACTACCTGACCCGCTTCGGCTACCAGCCGGAACAGGCATACCTGCTGCTCGGTGCCGCACCCATCGAGGGCCGGCTCTCCGGCGTGGTGGACATCCCCAACTCCTGCGCGACCGTCTACCTGCCCACCGAGATCTTCGACTTCGACATCCGCCCCTCGGCTTCCGGTCCGACCCGGATCGATCCGGGCAAGGGCGCCCCGAAGGCCACCATGCCGTAGGCAGGTGCCCCCGAGGGCCGGCGGTTCGGCGACGGGCGGCCGCGCTACGGTTCCCGGACGAGGATCGCGCCCGGCGCGACGAGGAGATGGGACACCTCATGCAGAAGTCATCCCTGACCGCACTGGCCCGCGAGCAGCTGAAGCTCGCGCACGGCTCCTCCAGCGGCCGCAGCAGCTCCACCGTCTACGGCGGTCACGAGCACAGGCTCCGACAGACGCTGATCGCGCTGACCGCCGGGCAGATGCTCAGCGAGCACGAGAATCCCGGCGAGGCCACCGTCCACGTCCTGCACGGCCGGGTCCGGCTCGGCGCCGGCGAGACGTCCTGGGACGGCGCACCCGGCGATCTGCTGATCGTGCCGGACCGCCGGCACACGCTGGAGGCGCTCGAAGACTCAGCGGTGCTGCTCACCGTCGCCAAGCGCTGACGACCGCACGCGTCCTCATCGGGCTTCGATGACGGAGTGGCCCCTGCCGGGCGGTCCGGCCGGGGCCGGGCCGCCCGTCCGCCGGTCAGGCGCGGGTGCGCTGCCGCAACCGGGTCGAGACGATCGCGCCGACTGCCATGAGGACCGCAACGGTCAGGGACGGCAGGGCGTCCGGCCGGCGCAGCAGTTCTTCCGTCAACCCGGCGTTGTCCAGCTGGTGGAGCGTGCCCAGCAGGAGGGTCGGGACGACCGCGATCAGCAGTCGCTGGTCGGCGGTCGCCACCCACAGGAAGGCGGCCACCCCGGCGATCACCATGGCGGCGGCGACGATCCGCGGGACCGCGTCGACCATGCGGAGGCCACCCGCGGGGATCAGATGCAGGGCGAGGATTCCGGCGGTGACCAGGACGGCATTGGCGCGAGGTGCCGGCGGCACGTCCGCCGGCCGCCGCAGGCCCAGCACGATCAGCGGCGTGGCGACAACCGGCGCCCACCACTGCGGCAGGCCGTTGAGGAACAGGTACGGGGAGATCAGGCTCGGCACCACCGCCCCGGCAACAGCCAGGACGGCGGCGGTGCGGGCACGGCCGGCGACGAGCGCCACCAGCGCCGCGATCAGCACGGCCTCGTGGACGCCCTGATTGCGCAGGACGGTCACCGGGTCCGAGAGTCCGCCGTACCGGAACGCCTCGACGATGTCGTCCAGGCCGATGAGGACACCCAGCGCCAGCACCGCCAGGGCGCCGAGGTGGATGCCCTGCCAGAACAGCACGGCAGTGGGACGGGCCGCGGCGCTGCCGCCGTACACCCGCAGGCCGCCCCGGAGGAGCGAGACCGCCTCCCGGGCGCTGGGCCAGCGACGGGTGGTGGGTTCGTCCCCGATCAACGTGTCGATCAGTTCGTCGGCGCGTTCCCGGCGGTAGCCGGCCGGGTAGGCCCGCAGCAGCATGCGGTAACGCCTCTCCAGGACATCGGAACTCATGCTGGTCTGATCCTCACGGTAGAAGGTTGACGGGCACTTGCCTGCGATGCGACCCGGCGCGGCAGGCGGTCCGTGACCACCCGGGCGGCCTGGGCGAGCCGGTCGGCCTCCTCGGTGAGTACGCGGCAGCCCTCGTCGGTGAGCCGGTAGTAGCGACGGGCACGCCCGTTGACGATCTCCTCACCGTCGGCGGCGACGAGTTCCTCGCCGAGCAGCCGGTCGATCACCGAGTACAGCGATCCGGCAGCGAGGGTCACCCGCCCGTCGGACAGCTCGGTCACCCTCTTGATCACGGCGTAACCGTGGAGCGGCCCACTGAGCAGGGCAGCGAGGACGAAGTACGACGGTTCCCGTAGCGCGGGACGCGAAGCAGATCCCATGAGCCGAATATACAACCAACTTGAGTATCCGTCCAAGGTGACTGTTCACAGTGGCCATTGCTCAAATCATCTTAATGATTAAGGTAATCGGATGAGTGCATCGACCGACTTCTCAGTGGCGATCGCCGGCGCCGGCCTCTCCGGCCTCTGCCTGGCCCAGTACCTGACGCGCGCCGGCATCGACGTGCACGTCTACGAGCGGGATCCCGGCCCCTTCGTCCGGCGGCAGGGCTACCGGATCATCCTCGACCGGTACGGGCTGGCGGCGCTGCGCGAGAGCCTGCCCCGCCCGCTGTACCGCCTGGCGCTGGCCACCGGCGACGAGCCCGGCGGGCACCTGCGCTTCACCGACAGACGGCTGCGGGACGCCTTCACGATCACCTTCAAGGACGACCCGCACGAGACCCGCCAGGTGGACCGGCTGACCCTGCGGTCGATCCTGCAGTCCGGGCTGGACGGGCGCATCCACTACGGCAGGGCCGCCGTCGCGGTGGACAACGGCGGTCCGGCCGGGCTGCGGCTGCGGTTCTCCGACGGCAGCGCCGCCGCGGCGACAGTCGTGGTGGGCGCGGAGGGCGTCGGCTCGGCGCTGCGCGCACAGCTCATGCCGGACGCCGACCCGGCGGACACTCCGATGGCCGGCATCTACGGCCGGTCGCCGTTGTGGCGCGACGGCGCAAGCGTCATCCCGGACGCGCTGCGCACCAGCGGAGTCCTGTCCATCGCCGACCGGCCCGGCAGCGCCTTCTTCTTCACCTCCATGCGGTTCGGCGAGAGCCCGCGGGAGGCGTTCTCGCGCCTGGCTCCGGGCAGCTACGCCCCCACCGGCGACGACTACGTCATGTGGGCACTGCTGCTCCGGCGGGACGAGCTGCCTCAAGGCGTCCGCGGGGACCTGCGGGCGCTGTGGCACGTGGCGGCCCGGATGAGCATCGACTTCCACCCGCTCGTCCGACGGCTGGTCGACACGGCGGAACTGGACGCCACTGTGCTCAACCTGTTCGCCACCGGCCGGCGCCCGCTCCGGTGGGCGGTGCCCCGGGCGACGATGATGGGCGATGCCGTACACGTCATGCCGCCGTTCGGCGCTCATGGCGGCAACACCGCGCTGCGCGACGCCGCACTGCTCGGCCACCGGCTGGTCGAGGCCCGGCGGAACGGCACATCCGTGGAGGAGGCGATCGCCGGATACCAGGACGAGATGGTGCCGTACGCCTTCCACGCCGTCGACAACGCCGCGAGGCTGATGCACCGCCTCACCGGTGGCGCCGCCGCACCGCACTGGGTGCTCACCCGCGTGCTACCTCGGCTGCACCGGGTCACAGTGCCGGAGGCATGATTGCCCGCGTGTCCCACGATTCGGCCCGCGCCTCCGCGATCGCCGACCTCATGCGCGCCGGGCGGGAGACGTCGCGGCTGTCCATGGTGTTCCGGTACGCCATCGCGGAGCGGCTGGGCCTCGCCGTGAGCGACCTGGAGTGCCTCGACTACCTGGCGGACATCGGCTCCGCCACCGCGGGGCAGATCGCCGAGCGGACCAACCTCACCACCGGTGCGGTCACCAGCATGCTCCGCCGGCTCCAGCAGGCCGGCTACGTGACGACCGAGCGCGACCCGGCAGACCGGCGGCGGGTCGTCGTCACCATGCGGCCGGAGCGGATCGCCGACCTGGAGCGGCCGTACGAGCGTTTCGCCGAGCGGGCGGAACGGCTCGTCGAGGGCTACAGCGCCGAGGAGGTCAGGCTGCTGGTCCGGCACCACGACCGCCTCCAGGCGATGTACCTCGCCGAGTTGGACCACCTCCGCGACGGCGACACCGCCCAGCGGTCCACCTGAACCGGCGTCTCCTGTCGCTATCCCACGGCCGCCAGGAAGTCCGAGTAGAACAGGCCCAGGCCGGCCGCGACGCAGACACCGGCCACGATCCAGAAGCGGACCACGATGGTGGACTCGCTCCAGCCGGCCAGCTCGAAGTGGTGGTGCAACGGCACCATCCGGAAGACCCGCTTGCCGGTGGTCCGGAACGAGACGATCTGGATCACCCAGGTCGTGGTGATGATGACGAAGAGCCCACCGATCAGGATCGAGAGCAGCGTCGTACGGGTCACCACCGCGAGCCCGCCGATCAGGCCGCCCAGCCCGAGCGCGCCCACGTCACCCATGAAGATCCGCGCCGGGGACGTGTTCCACCACAGGAAGCCCACACAGGCACCGGCCGCGGCTGCCGCGATCATGGCGATCTCCAGCGGATCGCGGACCTGGTAGCAGTACTCGTTCACGCGGGCGTACCCGTCGTCGGCGCACCAGTGCCGGTACTGCCAGAAGCCGATCAGCGAGTACGCGCCGAGCACCAGGATCGACGCGCCGGTGGCCAGGCCGTCGAGGCCGTCGGTGAGGTTCACACCGTTGGACATCGCCGTGATCACGAAGATGAAGACCATGACCGCGCCGACCTTGCCGACGTCCAGCCAACTGATGTCGCGGATGAGCGAGATGTGCTCGCTGGCCACGGTCTGGCCGTTGGTGCTGGGCACGTACAGCGCGGCCACGCCGAACCCGCCGCCGACGAGCGCCTGGCCGAGCAGCTTGCCCTTGGCGGACAGCCCGTCGGAGTTGCGCCGGCGCACCTTGAGGAAGTCGTCGAAGAATCCGACCGCGCCGCAGAAGACGAACAACCCGAGCAGCACCAGGGCCGTCATGGTGGGCCCCTCCTGCGCGATCTGCCGTTCGGGCAGGGTGGTCAGGGCGAGATGCCCGGCGACGTACGCGAGGACCGTGGCCACGATGAAGACGACGCCGCCCATCGTGGGCGTACCCTTCTTTCCCTCGTTGCTGGCGAGCCCGATCGACCGGATCGGCTGACCGGCCTTCAGCGCGCTGAAGACGCGAATCGCCACCGGCGTGCCGAACAGGGAGATCACGAACGCGACAGCGGCCGCGACGATGACCGCCCTCACGGACGGCCCACAAAGTCATCGATCACGACACGTGAGCTTGCCATCCGGAGGCGGACGGAGCAGCCCCTGAGCTGCACCACGCCGAAGCTGGCCCGCACGCCGTAGCGTCGACGGCATGAGAACGATTGTGGTGTCGCTCGCGGTGGCCGCGGTGGTGTTGCTCGCGCTCGTCGTCTTCGTCGCCCGGCGCGACCGGTCGAGGCGCCCGTCAGACGAGGACTCGGCTGCGGTCCGCCGGGCCGCCGCCGACCAGCACCGGCACGACGCGCAGCGGCAGGCCACATCGGGTCTCGCGGAGCGGCACCGCAACCCGCCGAGCACGTAGGCGCGACCGGCGCATGCGGTTGCGCGTACAGCCGCTGCTTCTGCCCGCCGGAGAGCTGCCGGAGCTGCGCGCCGAGCAGCTCCCGCAGCTTCCCGTTGTCGTGTTGCGGGTCGATGCCGACGATCTCGACCTGCTCGACGGCGAAGCTGACGCCGTCCACAGCGGTGTGCTCGCCGTAGCGCTTGACGAGGCTGGCCACCTCGATGACTGCCATGGCAGAAGCGTGCCGTCCGAGGTGGTTGATGCCGGGGTCAGCCGAGCCTCGGCGTACTGCCGGCGTGGACGGGTCGACTTACTCGATGGCGGCCAGGCGGGCCGCGGCGCAGGATCACCTGGTGGTCCCACCTGACATGGTTCTCTCCGATCTCCGCGAGGCGTGGCGCCGGGCGCTGGCCGGCAGGCTCCTGGGCCTGTACCTGCACGGCTCGCTGGTGGCAGGCGACTTCGCCGTGAACCGCAGCGACCTCGACCTGCTCGCGGTGCTCACCGACGATCCGGACGAGAAGCTCCTCGACGTACTCGCCGAACTGCATTCCGACCTCGACCGGCGGCACCCGCAGTGGGCCGGCCGGATCGAGGTGGAGTACGTGTCACTGGACGCGGTGCGCGCCGATCCCGGCCGGGATCACGTGATCGCCCGGATCAGTCCCGGCGAGTCGTTGCACCTGCTGCCCGCCACCACCCACCGCGTCGTGACCTGGTCCGCCGTGCACGACCACGGCCGTACGCTGCTGGGACCGCCGGCCGGTGAGCTGCTCCCCGCCGCCGACCCCGGCCTGGTCAGCGCGGCTCTGCTGGACCACGTCCGCGACTGGCCGGCCTGGGTGCTCGAGATGACCCCACCTGGAGCCCAGTCGTACGCGGTGCTCACGCTCTGCCGGGCGTTCCAGCGCCTGCGCCATGGCCGGCAACTGTCCAAGCGGCAGGCCGCCGAGCAGACCATCACCGCCTGCCCTCGATGGGTAGACCTCATCGCCTGGGCGCGCGGCTGGTGGTACGACTCCGGCCAGGACACCGATCCCGGCCGGTTCGACGAGGTCCGGGCATTCGTGACCGAACTCAGCGCCGCCATCCTGGCCCCGACCGATGGTGGGCAGTGGCGCGAGCTGGACTGCGGCGCCGCGACGAAGCAGGCGAGCTAGACGGCCTCCACGGCGATCAGGGCCATCCCGGCCAGGAACGCCGACGTAACCGCTGCCGGCAAAGGTGAGACCTTCCGTCGAGGGTCGTGGACTCGTGGCAGGGCGCCGCTAGTCGAGCCGGGCCAGTTCCTCGGGGGACAGGCGCAGCGCCCCGGCGGCCAGGTTCTCGACCAGATGGTCGGGATCGCCCGTACCGGGGATGGCCAGCATGTGCGGCCCGCGGCTGAGGGTCCACGCGATGCGCACCTGCGCCGGCGTCGCCCCGTGCGCCCGGGCGACGGCCGCCACCGCCTCGTTGCCGGCCACGCCACCTGCCTCACGTCCGTCGCCGGCGATCGCGAAGAACGGCACGAAGGCGACGCCCTGCTCCCCGCAGGTGCGCACGAGCTGGTCGTGCACACGTCGGGTGTCGACGCCGTACGGGTTCTGCACGCAGACCACCGGGGCGATCGCCTGTGCCTGCGCGAGGTGCTGCGGACGGATGTTCGACAGGCCGAGATGCCGGATGAGCCCGGCGTCCCGCAGGTCGGCCAGCGCGCCGAAGTGCTCCGCGACCGACTCCAGCCCGTTCTGGCGCAGGTTGACGACATCCAGGTGGTCACGGCCCAGCTGGCGCAGGTTCTCCTCGACCTGTCCGCGCAGTTGGTCGGGCCGGGCCAGCGGCAGCCACTCGCCGGAGGGGTCGCGGCCCGGCCCGACCTTCGTGGTGATGACCAGTTCGTCGGCGTACGGCGAGAGCGCCGTGTTGATCAGCTCGTTGGCCGACCGCAGTGGCGAGAAGTAGAACGCCGCCGTGTCGATGTGGTTGACGCCGAGCTCGACCGCCCGGCGCAGCACGCCGATGACGCGTTCGCGGTCGCTCGCCACACCGCGGTTGCCGGTCAGGCGCATCGCGCCGAATCCGATCCGGTTGACGGTCAGGTCGCCGAGCGTCCAGGTGCCTGCGGACGCCGCAGTAATCATGTTGGGCACCGGGCGAACCTAGCCATCCCCGCTGACCTGCACAGGCGGTCATCCGCCCGATACCGGTTCCCGGAGATCGCTGTTAGGTTATCTACAGTGAACGACGATGATTTTCCCACGGGGAACGGCGGCGCGGATCTCGCCGGGGTCGAGGGCTTACGCGCCGCTGAACGGCGTCTTCAACGTGCCCAGCTGTCCTCCGACGTCGCGGAGTTGGATCGGCTGATCGACGACCGCCTCGTGTTCACCGGGCCTGACGGCCGTCTCTACTCCAAGCAGGACGACCTGCACGCGCACCGATCCGGCCAGCAGACGATGACCCGGGTCGACGAGGAGGACCTGGCCGTGCTCGCCGTCGGCGGCACCGGGGTGACGTGGTTCCTCGGCACGCTGGAAGGCACCCTTGCCGGCGAGCCGTTCGTCGCCCGGGTCCGCTACACGCGCACATGGATCCTCGACGAGGACGAGGGGTGGCGCCTGCTCGCGGCACACGTCGGTCCGGCCGACTGAGACACCCTCGCGCACGGTCCCGTGGTGCCGGGCTGCCGTCAGATCGCGGCGAGCGCCTTGGTGCTGTTCCACTCGGCCAGGTCCAGCATCCACTTCCGATCCGGAAAGTCGGTGTCCGCGATCCGCAGTGGCCCTTCGATCAAGGACAACGTCTGCGCGTATCGGTAGAGCGCCAGCCGGTGGGGGTCGAGAGCGACCGGGCGCAGCGCCGGGTATGTCTCGCCGAAACGCATTTGCAGCCAGGCGTGGTCCCATTCGACGTCGAAGTACGTCAGCCCCTCAAAATCGATCATGACGGCCTCACCGGCCGGTGTGACGAGCACGTGATCCGGGCCGAGTTCACCGTGCACCAGCCCGTACTCCTCGCGTGGGGTGACCGCGCTCCTGAGGTGGCGTACGTGGGCGGCGACCCGGTGGTGGGCATCGGCCAGCCGGGCGTCGCGGGCCGCTGCCGCGTCGAGGTGGCCGAGCGCGCGGCCGACGATCACGTCCTCGGTGCGTCGCGTCTGTGACGCCTCACCTCGGGCGATGGCCGCGACCTTTCCGTAGTGCGGCCCGAAGGCCGTGTGCATGCGGCGCAGGGCGTCACCGAGCGCGGACAGCGGCGTGACGGCAGCGGCCGGATCGTGTTCCACCAACGCCTCCAGCCGCAGCGCGCCCGCGTCCTCGACAAGCGCGATGTCGGCGTCGAGGTGACTGCCGTCCCGGTCGATCATCAACAGATGCGGGACACGCACTCCTTCCCCGGTGGGCGCCGCGTGGGCGGCGGCGAAGAGATCCGCACCCGACGCATCAGTGAACGGGTCGTCCGGGACCGCCGGTGACGGCGGCCAGTAGTTCTCGCCCGCGGCCCACACGTACAGCATCACGGTTGTCCGGTCGTCCAGCCGAAGCCGGTAGACGCCCTTCTTGGTGCCGCCCGTCAGCCGGTCCAGGGCAGCGAGCCGCCGGTCCGAGCCGAACTGGTCCGACACCAGGTCGTGCAGGTCATCCGGTTGCAGGAATGTCCGCGTCATGGCCGCCTCTCGTCGGACCGAAGCGGCCAGGCTGCCAGGCCGGGCACCGGCGCACAACCGGGTTGACGCACCGGACCCGCCCCGCCGCCGGTCCTACTCCTTCAGGCCGATGTTGTCGATCGGCGGAGCGCTGAGCAGCCGCCGGACGGGCCACACCGTGCTCACCAACGCCAGCAGTGCCGTACCGCCGAGCACCGCCGCCCACCCGAGCGGCGGCACGTACGGGATCGGGCTGCCGGTCAGTCCGTTGACGATCGCGCTCAGCGTCAGCACCGCGATCGTCGCGCCGATCAGCACCGCCGTGCCGAGCAACCCGGCCTGTTCGGCCCGGACCATCCCGCGGATCTGACGGCGGGTGACCCCGACCAGTTGCAGCAGCGCCAGCTCGCGGCGGCGGGCCAGCGCCGCCATCACCATCGTGGTGGCCGCCGCCAGCGCCGCGTACCCGACCATCACGCCGATCAGCAGCCGGTTCAGCCAGGCGCCGAGCGCCAGATCGGTGCCGAGCAGGCGCGTACGGGTGGCGGCGTCGAGAACCTCGGCGCCGGGCCGCGCCGCCGCCCACGCAGCCAACGCGGTGCCGGCGTCCGGGCCGCCGCGGACCAGGACCTCGTCGACTGTGTTCCCCGCCGTGTGCCCGGCAACCGTCCCGGCAGCCAGGGTGACGTCGCCGAAGCCGAGGCCACGGTCGTAGATCGCGACGACGTCCAACGTGACAGGGGTGCCGTCGCCCAGCCAGAGTTCCGCCTTGTCGCCGACGTCCCAGCCGGACGAGGACGCCTGCGTCGTGGACAGGGCGACGGTGCCGGCGCGCAGGTCTGCCAGGGTGCCCTTGCGCACGGCGAGGTCCATCGTCGACGTGACGCCCGCCGGGTCGACGGACTGCGCGCCGACCGGCTCGATGCCGCCGAGCGCCCGCACCACGACCTGGGTGCGGCGTACCCCGGTGGCCGCCTGCACCCCGTCCAGCTCGCGGATCTCCCCCGCCGCGTCCGCGGGCAGTCCACCCGGAGCGACGAGCACCCGCTCGGCGAGTGTTCCCGCGCTGCTCTGCGTGGTGGTCTGCCGTTCCAGGTTGTTCTGCAGGAACCAGACCGAGCCGCCGAACCCGACGGACAGCACGAGGGCGGTCAGGACCGTCGCCATGCCCTGCGCGTTGGCCCGCAGGTTGGCCGCGGCCAGGTATCCGCCGGCCCGCCAGATCCGCGGCAGCACCGGGGTGAGCAGGCGTGCCGCGTACGCGTTGATCATCGGTGCGAGCAGCGCCACCGCGATGACGAACAGGTAGAGCATGCCGACCGCGCCGGCCAGCGCCCCGGCCGACCCGGCGGCGCCGAGCGTGAACGCTCCGGAGCTGCCGGCCGCCATCAGCGTCAGCACGCCGGCGATCAGCCGTACCGGGCCGCTGCGCCGGGGTTCGACAGCGATCTCGCCGAGCGCCTCGATCGGTTTGATGGCGGTGACCCGGCGTGCGGCGATCAGCGCGGCGACCACCGCCACGAGGACCGCCGTACCGATGGCGGCGGGCACCGCGAACAGACCGCCCACCATCGGGAAGCCGGCCGGCACGAACCCCCGCCCGACCAGTTCGCCGTGCACCCAGCGGGCCGCCAGCAGGCCGGCCGGGCCGCCGATCGCGGAGCCGGCCAGGGCGAGCAGCGTGGCCTCGGCGACCAGCATGCGGCGCACCTGCCCAGGCGTGGCGGCGACCGCGCGCAGCAACGCCAGGTCACGCCGACGGTGCCGGACGGACAGCCCGATGGTGCCGGCCACCACGAACACGATCAGCAGGACGACGTACCCCCCGAAGGCCGACCCGGCCTCGACCGGCAACCTCTGTGCGGCCTGGTTCTCCGGCTGCTCGGCCTTCCCGCGGTCCTTTCCGGCGTACGCCGTGGCACCGGCCGCCGACGCGATCTCCCGCACCGCGCCGAGGTCGGCGCCGGGCGCCGTCCGTACGCCGATCGCGTCCACCCGGCCCGGGTACGCGGACAAGCGGGCGGCCTGCGCGTCGGTGAAGAACACCGCCGCCGAACCGGTCTCGGCGGTTCCGCTCACCCGGTACGACCGGCTGATCCCGCCGACGACCAGCGCGATGCGGTCGCCGGGCGTCACGCCGAGCCGGGTGTCGGCCACCACCTCGTCGTCGTTCCGGGGCGCGGCACCGGCGGCGAGGGAACGGCCGGTGAAGGCGTAGGTGCCCCAGCCGTGTCCTACCGCCGCGGGTGAGCCGATCAGCACCGCGTGGTCGCCGGTGACTGCCGTGACGCCCGGCACCCGGCTGATCCGGTCCACGAGGTCGGCGTCCACGGTGCCGCCCTCGGGCAGCGTCACGGTGCTCGTGGTGGTGTCACCGTCGAACTCGCGGAACGTGTGGCTGATCGTGCGGTTGGCGACGACCACGTCGGCGCTCGCCCAGAGCCGCGGCTCCGGGCGGAACCGCAGCCCTGACTCGACGAGCGTGCCCATCGCCACCAGGATCAGCACGCCGGCGATCAGGGCCAGCAGGGTCGCGGCGGCGGGGCCGGTGCGGTGCCGCAGCAGGCGGGCGGCGAGGCCGGTCATCGGAGGACCCGCCCGTCCAGCGAGGCCAGGTGCTCGGCGATACGGACGGCTCCGAGCTGCGGGAGGTCGGCGACCATCGCACCGTCGGCCAGCACGAGCACCCGATCCGCGTACGACGCGGCGATCGGGTCGTGAGTCACCGTCACCACCGTCTGCCCGTGCTCGTCCACGACCGCGCGCAACAGCGTCAGCACCTCCGCCGCGGTCCGCGAGTCGAGGGCGCCGGTGGGCTCGTCCGAGAAGATCACCTCGGGGCGGGTGGCCAGCGCACGGGCGATCGCCACCCGCTGCTGCTGGCCGCCGGACAGCGCCGCCGGCCGGTGGTGCAGCCGGTCGGCGAGGCCGACCCGCTCGACCACGTGGGTCAGCCAGGTCCGGTCCGGGCGGACGCCGGCCAGACGCAGGGGCAGCACGATGTTCTCCTCGACGGTGAGCGCGCCGATCAGGTTGAACGCCTGGAAGACGAACCCGATCCGGGTACGACGCAGCTCGGTCAGGCGCGTCTCGGACAGCCCGGACAGGTCGGTGCCGCCGAGGATCACCCGACCGCTCGTGGGGCGGTCAAGCCCGGCCGCGATCTGCAACAGCGTGCTCTTGCCGGAGCCCGAGGGGCCCATCACCGCGGTGAAGGTCCCCCGGCCGAAGCCGACATCGACGCCCGCGAGCGCGGTCACCTGGTTGCGGCCGGTGCCGTACACGCGGGTGAGTTGTTCGACACGTACCGCCGGTTCGACGGTGCGTCCCGGATGGTCCGGCATTCTGGTGGCCTCTCTCCGTGTCATCGGCAGGAACTGCGCGCACCAGAAACGCTATTGACCTGGAGGAACGGCGACCATCCAGCGGGCTGCCCGATCCGGGTACAGCAGGCGCTACCACCGGCCCGGGCGCTCGCCTGCCGACTCGTCGTCCGTTCCACCTGCCGCCCGCCACCCGAGCGATTGAGCAGGTCACAGCCGGGGTAGTGGGCCTCCTCGCGGAAGATCGATCGGCGGCCGGTCCCGGCCTGCCCGGCGAGAGGGGTACCACCGGTGCGGACCTGGGTACGCGACGCCGTCGCGCGGTTGCGCGGCGACGGGATGACAGTGGTCGAGCTGACCGCCGCCGCTGTGGTCGCGTGGATCGTGGCGGCGGTGGTGATCCGGCACCCGGACCCGTTCTTCGCGCCGACCGCCGCGCTCGTCGTGCTCGGCGAGTCCCGCGGGCGACGGCTGCGGCAGACCGTCGAGATCCTGTTCGCCGTGGCAGCAGCCGTGCTCGTCGCGGAGCTGCTCGTGTACGCGCTGGGCCCAGGCACCGAGACGGTCCTGCTGGTGCTGCTGCTGACCACCACGACGCTCGTGGTGATCGGGGCCCGCCGTGCCCTGGTCGTGCAGGCCACCGTCTCGGCCATGTACCTGGTCGTGGTCTCCGCGCCGAACGGGACGCTGATGCCGTTCCGCTTCGTCGACGCGCTCATCGGTGGCGCCGTGGCGCTTGCCGCCAGCCAGCTGATGGCCGCCCGTGACCCGCTGGCACCACTGGTGGCCCAGGCCCGGCGCAGCTACACCGACCTGGCCGACCTGCTCGACCAGGTCAACGCGGCGCTGCGGGGCTGCGACGAGGACGCCGCCCGCGCCGCGCTGGACCGGGCGCGGCAGGTGGACGACTGCGTCGCCGAGATGCAGGCCGCCGTGCTCGCCACCGGTGAGACGCTGCGGCTGGGACTGCGCCGCCGGCACCTGGGCAAGCTCGTCGAGGTGGAGGCCACGCTGCGGCAGCTCGACTACGCCGCCCGCAACATCCGGGTGCTGGCCCGGGCCGGTGTGACCCTGACCCGCCGGCACACCGCCACGCCGCCGGAGCTGGCCGCCGCGATCGGCGCGCTGACCTCCGCCGTACGGTCGGCTGGTGAGGCCATGGCCCACGACCTCACCGGCGCCGACGCCGACCGGGACGCGCAGCGGGCCGACGCGGCGGCGCTGGAGGCGGTCCGGATCGCCGCGGGCCTGCTGCGGACCGATCCGCCACTGCCGGTCACCATGATCGTCGGGCAGATCCGGGCGACCGCGATCGACCTGCTGCGCGGTGTCGGCCACGACGACGTGGCGGTGCTGGACCGGGTGGACGAGGCGCTCGGCCTGAGCCGGGGGTGACACGTCCGCCGCTGGTCCGCTCAGCGGTGGTGGATCGGGGTGTCGAGGTCCGTCAGCCGCCGGCCGGACCCTCCCGCGGCCAGGGCGACGAACTCGGCGGCGATCGCCACGGCTGTCTCCTCCGGCGTACGCGCCCCCAGGTCGAGTCCGATCGGTGAGGAGAGCCGGGCGAGGGCGGCCTCGTCCACACCCGTCTCGCGCAGGCGGCGCAGCCGGTCGGCGTGGGTGCGGCGGCTGCCCATCGCGCCGATGTAGCGGACCGGGGTGCGCAGGGCGACCTCAAGCAGCGGGACGTCGAACTTCGGGTCGTGGGTGAGGACGCAGAGCACTGTCCGCTCGTCGACTGCTGTCGACTCCAGGTACGTGTGCGGCCACTGGACGACGAGGTCGTCGGCATCGGGGAACCGCTTGCGGGTGGCGAACACCGGACGGGCGTCGCACACCGTGACGTGATAGCCGAGGAAGCGGCCGATCCGGGCCACCGCGACGGCGAAGTCGATCGCGCCGAAGACGATCATCCGTGGTGGCGGCAGGTACGACTGGACGAAGACGGACACCTCGTCGTGCCGCTGCTGCCCGCGCGTACCGAGTCGAACGGTTCCGGTGGTGCCGAGGGCGAGCATGCCCTCAGCCTGCCGCGCCACCGCGCGGTCCAGGTCGGCGCCGCCGAGGGTGCCGGCCACCCGGTCGGGCCAGACCACCATCTGGGCTGTCCCGGCCGACGCCGTCGCCACCGGCGCACCCGCGCGGATCGCGGCGAGCACCGCGTCCGGCTCGGTCAGGACGACGTCCGGCTGGACCAGGACCTCGATGGTGCCGCCGCAGGTCAGGCCCACCTCGAAGGCGTCGTCGTCGCCGACACCGTACGTCTCGGTGCGTGCCTGGCCGGTGCGTATGGCCTCCTGGCAGAGCTCGTACACCGCGCCCTCGACGCAACCTCCCGAGATGCTGCCGACGACCTCACCGTCGGCGCAGACCGCCATGGCCGCGCCCGGCGGTCTGGGCGCCGACTTCCAGGTCCGCACGACTGTCGCGACGGCGAACCGGACGCCGGCGGCACGCCACGCGGTCAACCCGTTGACGATGTCTCGCATTGCCGCACGATCCGTGAGCAGCAGCGGCACCGTCAACGCCGACCTAAGGACTTGCTTAGGTCGGCGTTGACTTCCGCGGGCACCGGCACCACATTGACGACTTCCGGAGGTGCGACATGCAGGTGCCGGCCCCGTTCGAGTACGAACGAGCAACCAGTGTGGACCATGCCATCAGCCTGATGGAACGGCTGGGCAGCACGTCCCGGCTGATCGCCGGCGGGCACAGCCTGCTGCCGATGATGAAGCTGCGGCTGGCCAGTTTCGACTATCTCATCGACATCAACGATCTCCACGACGAGCTCGGCTACATCGAGGCGGGCCCGGACGAGCTACGCATCGGTGCGCTGACCCGGCATCGGGAACTGCTTGAGTCCGCCACCCTGACGGCGGCCTTCCCGATCTTCGCCGACGCCGAACGGGTGATCGCCGATCCGGTGGTGCGCAACCGGGGCACACTGGGCGGCTCCCTTTGCCAGGCGGACCCGTCGGAGGACCTGTCCGCGGTCTGCACCGCCCTGGACGCGAGCTGTGTGATCCGGGGGCCGGGCGGCGCCGAGCGGGTGGTGTCCATGGAGGAGTTCCACGTCGGGCCGTACGAGACGGCTGTCGGCGACGGGGAGATCCTGGTCGAGATCCGGCTGCCGGTGCGGCCCGGCTGCGGCAGCGCCTACGAGAAGGTGGAGCGCCGGGCCGGCGACTGGGCGGTGGTCTCGGCGGGTGCCGCGGTCTGGCTCGACGGCGACGTGATCTCCGACGCCCGGGTCGGGCTGGCCGCTGTGGGTCCGAACACCACCGGTATCCCGGAGATCTCGGCGGCGCTGCGCGGGCAGGAGCCCGGCGAGGGCCTCTTCGCGCAGGCCGGCGCGATCGCCGCGCGCAGCTGCGATCCGGCCACCGACCAGCGGGGCAGCGCGGACTACAAGCGGCACCTGGCCGACGAGCTGACCAGACGGACCCTGCGCCGGGCCGTGGAACGGGCGAGGAGCTGAGCATGCAGGTCACCATGACCGTCAACGACGTCGAGGTCACCCGGGAGATCGAGGGCCGCCTGCTGCTTGTGCACTTCCTGCGCGACGTGCTGGGCCTGACCGGAACGCACGCGGGGTGCGACACCAGCAACTGCGGCACCTGCGTCGTCTGGCTCGACGGCGAACCGGTGAAGTCGTGCACAGTGCTGGCCGCGATGGCCGGCGGACACCAGGTGCGTACCGTCGAGGGCCTGGCGAAGGGCGGGGAGCTCGACCCGGTCCAGCAGGGCTTCATCCAGTGCCACGGCCTGCAGTGCGGCTTCTGCACGCCCGGCATGATGATGACTGCTCGCGCGCTGCTGAACCGCAACCCGGACCCGACCGAGGCGGAGATCCGCGAAGCGATCTCCGGTCAGATCTGCCGCTGTACGGGCTACGCCACCATCGTGCGCTCGGTGCGCTGGGCCGCCGTGCACGAGGCGAACGCGGCCGCCGCGGTCACCGAGACCACCGAATCACGCGAAGCCGGCGAGATCGACAACGCCGGCCGGCCCGCCGGGAGCGTCGTATGACGACTGTGCACGAGCGCGTGGACACCTTCCACGACAACGACCAGAAGCCGGTGGGCTACGGCCGCATGCTGCGGAAGGAGGATCCGCGGTTCGTACGCGGCCGGGGCCGGTTCGTCGACGACGTCCGGCTGCCCGGCATGCTGCATTTGGCCATCCTCCGCTCGCCGGTGGCCCACGCGCGGATCCTGAGCATCGACACGAGCGCCGCCGAGGCCTCACCCGGCGTCAAAGCTGTCGTGACCGGGGCGATGCTGGCCGAGCAGGGCCTGGCCTGGATGCCGACGCTCTCCAACGACGTGCAGGCCGTGCTCGCCACCGACAAGGTGCGCTTCCAGGGCCAGGAGGTGGCGTTCGTCGTCGCCGAGGACAAGTACGCGGCGCGTGACGCGCTGGAGCTGATCGACGTCGAGTACGACGTCCTCGATCCGGTCGTCGACGCCCGCCGCGCGCTCGAACCGGGCGCCCCGGTGATCCGCGACGATCTCGACGGCAAGACCGACAACCACTGCTTCGACTGGGAGACCGGTGACGAGGCGGCCACCGCGGCCGTGTTCGCCCGCGCGGACGTCGTGGTGAGCCAGGACCTGGTCTATCCGCGGGTGCACCCCGCGCCGATGGAGACCTGCGGGGCGCTCGCCGACTTCGACCCCGTCGACGGCAAGCTGCGCCTCTGGTCCACCACGCAGGCCCCGCACGCGCATCGCACCCTCTACGCCCTGGTGGCGGGCATCCCCGAGCACAAGATCCAGGTGATCTCGCCGGACATCGGCGGCGGCTTCGGCAACAAGGTGCCGATCTATCCGGGATACGTCTGCGCGATCGTCGCGTCGATCGTCACCGGGAAGCCGGTGAAGTGGATGGAGGACCGCTTCGAGAACCTGATCAGCACCGGCTTCGCCCGCGACTACATCATGCGTGGTGAGATCGCGGCGACCCGTGACGGCCGGATCCTGGCCATCCGCACCAACGTCCTCGCCGACCACGGCGCTTTCAACGGCACCGCCGCGCCGGTGAAGTACCCGGCCGGCTTCTTCGGGGTGTTCACCGGCAGCTACGACATCGAGGCCGCGTACTGCAAGATGACGGCGGTCTTCACGAACAAGGCACCGGGCGGTGTGGCGTACGCCTGTTCGTTCCGCATCACCGAGGCCGTCTACCTCGTCGAGCGGATCGTCGACTGCCTCGCCGACGAGCTGGGCATGGACCCGGCCGAGCTGCGGCTGAAGAACTTCATCCGCCCGGAGCAGTTCCCGTACACGACGAAGACCGGCTGGGTGTACGACTCCGGCGACTACGAGCCGACCATGCGGCTGGCGATGGAGATGGCCGGCTACGCCGACCTGCGGCGCGAGCAGCAGGAGAAGCGGGCCCGGGGCGAGTTGATGGGCATCGGCGTCGCGTTCTTCACCGAGGCCGTCGGCGCCGGCCCGCGCAAGAACATGGACATCCTCGGCCTGGGCATGGCCGACGGCTGTGAGCTGCGCGTGCACCCGACCGGCAAGGCAGTGGTCCGGCTCAGCGTGCAGTCCCAGGGCCAGGGACACGAGACGACGTTCGCGCAGATCGTCGCCGAGGAGATCGGCATCCCGCCGGACGACATCGACGTGGTGCACGGCGACACCGACAACACGCCGTTCGGTCTCGGCACGTACGGCAGCCGGTCCACACCCGTCTCCGGTGCCGCGGCGGCCCTGGTCGCCCGCAAGGTCCGCGACAAGGCCCGGATCATCGCCTCCGGCATGCTGGAGGTCTCGGTCGCCGACCTGGAGTGGGACAAGGGTTCCTTCCGGGTCAAGGGCGACCCGGGCAGGAGCGTGACCATCCAGGACATCGCGATGCGGGCGCACGGCGCCGGCGACCTGCCCGAGGGCGTCGAGGGCGGGTTGGAGGCGCAGATCTGCTACAACCCGTCGAACCTGACGTATCCGCACGGGGCGTACATCTGCGTGGTGGACATCGACCCCGGCACCGCGCAGGTCAAGGTGCGGCGGTTCATCGCCGTCGACGACTGCGGCACCCGGATCAACCCGATGATCATCGAGGGGCAGGTGCACGGCGGGCTGGCCGACGGAGTCGGTATGGCCCTGATGGAGATGATCGCGTTCGACGAGGACGGCAACTGCCTCGGCGCGTCGCTCATGGACTACCTGATCCCCACCGCGCTGGAGGTGCCCGACTGGGAGACCGGCTTCACCGTCACCCCGTCCCCGCACCACCCGATCGGCGCGAAGGGCGTGGGCGAGTCGGCCACCGTCGGCTCCCCGCCCGCGATCGTCAACGCGGTCGTCGACGCCCTCGAACCCTTCGGCGTACGGCATGCCGACATGCCGTTGACGCCGTCGCGCGTCTGGGACGCGATGCGCGGCAACGCCCGCCCGCCGATCTAGGGGAGGTGGCCCCATGACGACTATCGCCCGCCGTACGCATGATCTGACCGTCTCGCGCGCGCCGTTCGTGCACGCCACGGTGGTCCGGGCGCAGGATCCGACGTCGGCCCGGCCCGGCGACGACGCGGTGATCCTGCCGGACGGCACCATCGAGGGTTTCGTCGGCGGGATGTGCGCCGAGAGCTCGGTGCGGGCGGCCGCCCTGGACGCCCTCCGGGACGGCAAGGCGCTGCTGCTGCGGGTCCTGCCGGACGGCGCGCCCGCCTTCCCCGACACGCCGGGGGCACGGGTCGTGGTCAACCCGTGCCACTCGGGCGGGGCGCTCGAGATCTTCCTGCGCCCGGTGCTGCCCGTACCCGTGCTGGGTCTGGTGGGCGACACGCCGATCAGCGCGGCGGTGGCCACCCTGGCTGCCTTCCTCGACTTCGAGGTGGCCACGTCCGGTGACCACTCCGGCGCGACGGCGGTCGTGGTGGCCGGCCTCGGCAAGGGCGAACAGGACGCCGTCCGCGCCGCGCTGGACGCCGGAGTGGGGCACATCGCGCTGGTCGCCAGCCGGACCCGCGGCGCGGCGGTGCTCGACGAACTGGCGCTGTCCGACGCGGAGCGCGCCCGGGTCCGGACCCCGGCCGGACTGGAGATCGGGGCGCGCTCACCGCAGGAGATCGCGCTGTCGATCATGGCCGAGGTGGTGCGGGCGCTCCGGGTGGACGGCCTCGCCTCCTCCCCCGCACCACCCGCGGCGCTCCCCCAGCAGGCAGTCGACCCGGTGTGCGGGATGACAGTCCTGGTCGGGCCGGACACCCCGCACGTGCGGATCGACGGCACCGACCACTGGTTCTGCTGCCCCGGCTGCCGCGACCGGCACGTGGCGGCGTAGCCGTGTTCGTCACCGGCCTGGTTCTGGCCGCCGGGGCGTCGGTGCGCCTCGGCGAGGCCAAGCAACTGCTGCCGTACCGCGGGCGGACGCTGCTCGACGCCACCCTCGACCTGGCCCGCTCGTGTGCCTTCGACCAGGTGCTGGTGACCCTCGGCGGCGCCGCCGACCTGGTCCGTGAGCGGGTGGACCTGACCGGGGTCCAGGTCGTCGAGAACGCCGAGCTCAGCACGGGATGCGGATCGTCGGTCCGCGCCGCGACGCAGGCGGTGGACCCGCGCGCCGACGGGCTCGTGCTCCTGCTCGGCGACCAGCCCGGCGTACGGGCCGCCGACGTACGCCGGGTCGCGGCGGCGACCACCCCGCTCGCGGTGTGCCGGTACGCCGACGGCCTGGGGCACCCGTTCTGGTTCGCCAGTGACGTCCTGCCGGAGCTGCGTGTCCTGCACGGTGACAAGGCGGTGTGGAAGCTGCTGCACTCCGGCCGGCACCCGGTCACGGAGATACCGGTGGACGGGCCGGTGCCGATCGACGTGGACACCCGCGCGGACTACCGGCGGCTGCTCTCTGGCGAGGCGCGGTGAAGGATCCGCAGGCCGTGCGGCGCCGGCTCGACGCCGTCGACTACCTGGCCGACGACGGCATGGCGATGGCCGTCTTCCTCGCGCTGGAGCTGGGCAAGCCGCTGCTGCTCGAGGGTGAGCCCGGCGTCGGCAAGACCGCGGCGGCGAAGGCGCTGGCGCGGGCGCTGGACACGACACTGATCCGGTTGCAGTGCTACGAGGGCCTGACCCCCGGCGAAGCGCTGTACGAATGGAACTACCAGCGGCAGTTGCTCGCCATCCGGCTGGCCGAGGCCCGGCACGCCTCGCTCACCGACGCCGACCTGTTCGCCGCTGAGTTCCTGCAGGAACGGCCGATCCTGCGGGCGGTACGCCACCCGGGACCGGTCCCGCCGGTGCTGCTGATCGACGAGATCGACCGGGCCGACGACGAGTTCGAGGCGCTGCTGTTCGAGTTCCTCGGCGAGTCCGGGATCACCATCCCCGAGCTGGGTACGTTCACCGCGACCACGCCGCCGGTCGTGGTGCTCACCTCCAACCGCAGTCGCGACCTGCACGACGCACTGCGCCGCCGCTGCCTGTACCACTGGATCGACTTCCCGCAGATGGACCGCGCCACCGAGATCGTCCGGCGGGCCGTGCCGGGCGCCACCGAAGGGCTGATCCGCACGGCGACCGCCTTCGTCGGCGACGTACGCGCCCTCGGCCTGGACAAGGCACCCGGCATGGCCGAGGCCATCGACTGGGTAGCCGCGCTGTCAGTGCTCGGCGCCGCCGACCTCTCCGCCGACGACGTCGTCCGGACCATCGGCACCATCGCCAAGACCCCCGACGACCGCGCCGCCGTCGCCGCCGCGCTCGGCGCACACCAGGAGAGGCCGGCATGAAGATCACCAACGAGTTCACAGTCGACGTTCCGATCGCGCGGGCGTGGGCGATCCTCACCGACCTGGAGGGCATCGCGCCGTGCCTGCCGGGCGCCCGGCTGACCGGCGTCGACGGCGACGTCCACCAGGGCACGGTGAAGGTCAAGGTCGGTCCGGTCGTCTCCGAGTTCGCCGGCACCGCACGTTTCGTCGAGAAGGACGACAGTCGCTATCGGGGGGTGATCGACGCGAAGGGCCGCGACCGGCGGTCGGCGGCGAACGCGTCCGCGCTGGTCACCGCCGAACTGCGGCCGGACGATCAGCGCACCGTCGTCAGCGTGGACACCGATCTGAAGATCTCCGGGCGGCTGGCCCAGTTCGGCAGCGGCATGATCAAAGAGGTGTCGGGCAAGCTGCTCGCCCAGTTCGTCGCCAACCTCGAGGCGAGGCTGGCGGCCGAGAGGACCGGCGACAGCACGGCCGGCGACCCGCACGAGGCCACCGCGCCTGACGCACCCGAGCCCGCACCCGCAGTCGCCGCCGCGACCGGCCCCGACGCCTCCGCGGCTCGCACCCTCGCGGCCGAGGCGGCAGCGCCCGACACCGCCTCGCCCTCGTCCGCCACGCCGCCCGGGTCCGCCGTGGCCGGCACCCCCGTGGCCGCCTCGGCGTCCACCGGTCGACCGGATGCCGGCAGCAGCGCCGAACCGGAGACGCTGGACCTGCTCGGCGTCGCCGGTGGTGCCGTCGTCAAGCGCCTCGTGCCGGTGCTCGTCGGGATCGTCGTCGTCGGTGCGGTGATCGCCTGGTGGGTCGCACGCCGGTGAGGCACGGTCTGCTGCGCGGCGTCGACCGCGCGGCCTTCGCGACGGCGTTCGCCGACCGGTTGCGGCGGGCCGGCGTACCCGCCGGGCTCACCGAGGCCGGTGACTTCGTCCGGGCGCTCGGCGTGTGCACACCCGGGGAGACGACCGCGCTCTACTGGGCCGCCCGGATCAGCTTCGTGCGGCGGCACGCCGACCTCGCCGCCTTCGACAGCGTCTTCGCCGCTGTGTTCGCCGACGCGCCGCCGCTGCCGCTCACCCGGTCGGCGGCCCCGCCGGGCGCTCGGGACGACGTGCACCTGCCGGTGCCCGCCGACACCGACGACACGGGCGACGGTGGTGGGCTGCCGTGGGCGACGTTGCCGGCGCCCGTCGCCGAGGCGGAGCCCTCCGATGCCGGAGTGCGGCTGCCCGAGCGACGGCCCAGCGCCCTCGCCGGACTCGCCGACCGGCCGTTCGAGGACCTCGACGACGCCCAGCTCGCACTGCTCGGCGAGGCCCTGCGCGAGGCCGTCGCGCGCTGGCCGTCCCGGCGCACCAGGCGGCACGCCGTAGGCCCGGCCGGGCGGCGGGTCGCGCTGCGTCCGACGATCGCCCGCGCCCGACGCACCGCGTGGGAGCCCGTCGAGGTCGTCCGCGAGTGGCCGCTACGCCGACCGCGCCGGGTCGTGCTGCTGTGCGACGTCAGCGAGTCGATGCGGGCCCAGGCCCACGCGTACCTGCACCTGCTGCGGGCCTTCGCGATGACCACCGACGCGGAGGTGTTCGCCTTCGCCACGACGCTCACCCGGCTCACCGTCGCGCTGCGGCACACGTCGGCGTCCGCGGCGATCGCGCACGCCGGCGCCGCCGTGACCGACCGTTTCGGGGGTACGCGCATCGCGACGAACCTGCGGGGCCTGCTCGCGTCCCCGCACGGCGACGCGGTTCGCGGGGCGGTGGTGCTGATCGGCTCGGACGGCTGGGACAGCGACCCGCCGGCCGAGCTCGCCGCCGTGATGGCACGGCTGAGCCGCCGCGCCCACCGGATCGTCTGGCTGAACCCGCGGGCCGGCGCCCCCGGCTTCGCTCCCCTGGTGGCGGGCATGGCCGCGGCCCTGCCCTACTGTGACCGGCTCCTGCCGGCCGCGACGTTCCGGGATCTGCTGGACGCCGCCGGTCAACTCCAGAGCGTCACGTGCACCGAGGGCCGGAAATGGTTCACCGCGACGCCCACGCCGCGCATCATCGCCTGAATCGCCCGGGGCGTCGACGCGAAGCGGCACAGCTCGGCTGCCACGGACGGAGTGCCGGGGGTGACGAGTACCAGCGAATGCCACACCGCCTCGGCCGTCGCGTGCGGCCCGGACAACGCCACGAGCTGACCGCCGCGGACGTCCGGCGCGACGGTGAACGACAGCGCGGGCGCGATCCCCCGGCCGCGCTGGGCCTCACCCAACGCCGCCGCGTGGCTCTGGAAGATCTGCTGCCGCTCCTCGGGTACGCCGAGCCGGCGCAGCATCGCCGGGACAGCGCCCAGCGTGTTGGTGGCCGAAGGCCCGAGCAGCCAGGTCTGGTCGCGCAACTGCCCCGGTGACGCCGGCACACCGGCCAGCGGATGATCCGGGCCGACGACGGTCACGAGCCGGTAGTTCATCATGGGCCGGCAGGAGATCGCCGGTTCGGCCACCGGCGGCAGCGGCCCCATCGCGATGTCCGCGGCCCGGGTCAGCAGCAGCGACTCGAAGGAGCCGGGGTCGCAGACGCTCAGCTCGATGTCGAGGTCGGCGGCGCGTCTGGCGAACAGCTCGATCAGTCTCGGCGCGGCGAACTCGGCGAACTCGCTGGACGCGGCGACCCGCAGCATCCGGCGGCCGTGTGCCGCCGAACTGACCTCCAGGACCGTACGGTCCTGCAGGCCCAGCATCTCGGCCGCGCGGCTGGCGAGCCGCAGCCCGCCGGGGGTGAAGGCCAGCCCCGCCGCCGTCCGGGTGAACAACTGGTCTCCGAACTCCCGCCGTAGCTGGCCGATGAGCAGCGAGACCGCCGACTCGGAGACCTCCAGCTGCGCGGCTGCCTGCTTGACGGATCCCAGCCGGACGACAGCGACGTAGGCCCGTAGCTGCGTCGGAGTCATCGGCGTCGACCCGCCCTTCTGCGGCGCCGTGGACTGCTGCGGGCAGCCCGCGGTGTACCCCGATCATTCCCCGCCGATTGCGCCGCCGCCAGGGACAGCGCACCTCGGGGCGATCCGGCCGGTACGCGGGGTGAGCGCCCGATCAGGCGTCGGCGTCGGTGAGCAGTCGGGCGGCCAGGGCGCGTACCTCGTCCTTGAGTTCGTCCGGGCGGTCGATCGTGAACGACCAGCCGAGCCCGGCGAGCATCTGTGCCGCACCGTCGAGCCGTTCGGCTCGGGCGGTGAGGCGCACTCCGCCGGGAACCTCGGTGAGCGTGCCGACCGAGGGCGGGATCCGTCGCTGCGCCTGCTCCAGGCTGGTGTGCAGCACCGCGGAGATGTCGTGCGCGTACGGCACTGCTGCCAGACCGGCGAGTACCTGCGTGGTGGGATCGAAGCCGGCCGGGATCTCGAACCTGCCCGGGGTGGGGTGGGCTGTCCCGATGCGGTCGAGCCGGAACGTCCGTACGGCCCGGCGGTTGTGGTCGTGGCCGGTGACGTACCACCGGCCGGCGTGGAAGACCAGCCCGTACGGGTCGAGCCGGCGCTCGCCGGACTCGCCGCGCCAGGTGGTGTAGGTGATGTTCACCGGTTGCTGATGTCGGGCCGCGTCGGCGAGCACCAGCAGCACCTCGATGCCGGCCGGGGCGGGCTTCCGGACCCGTGCGGTGAAGTCCACTGTCTCCAGCAGCGAATCGATCCGCCGGGCGAGAACGGCCGGCAGCACCCGGCGGATCTTCGCGGTCGCGCTCTCGGCGGCCGCGCCTTCGGCGGTGACCAGCCCGGCCCGGCCGGCGGCCACGAGCCCGAGCATGACGGCGACCGCCTCCTCGTCGGTGAGCATGAGTGGCGGCAGCTTGTATCCGGGCGCGAGCCGGTATCCGCCGTAGCGACCGCGCCGGGCCTCGACCGGGATGCCCAGGTCGGCGAGGTGCGCGGCGTATCGGCGGACCGTGCGCTCGTCGACGCCCAGCCGACCGGCCAGGTCGGCGACGGTGAAGCCGCCGCCGGCCTGGAGGATCTCCAGCAACGCCAGTACGCGCGCGGTCGGCCGGGTCACAAATCCCCACTCCTAATCCGGGCGGAACCTGTCCGGTATTGATCGTAGCGTGTCAGGCATGACGACCTTCGTACTGGTTCCCGGGTTCTGGCTCGGCGCATGGGCCTGGCGCCCGGTCACCGCTGCCCTGCGCGGGCACGGCCACGAGGTGCACCCGCTGAGCCTGACCGGCCTGGGCGAACGCGCCCACCTGGCCCGCCCGGACACCGACCTCGACGTCCACGTCACCGACGTGGTCAACCTGCTGCGCTACGAGGACCTGCACGACGTGGTTCTCGTCGGGCACAGCTACGCCGGCGCGGTCGTGACGACAGCCGTTGCCGACCGCATGACCGACCGCATCGCCCAACTGGTCTTCGTCGACACCGGCCCGCTGCCCGACGGGGCGGCGAACGACGACTTCAGCCCGCCGCCGGAGCGTGAACGCAACGCGGCGGTGGTCGCCGAACACGGCGACGGCTGGCGGCTGCCGCCCCCGCCGTGGGCCGAACTGGCGGCGAGCGCAGCAGACGTGGATGACTCGGTCGTCGCGTTGCTCGATGAGCGGTCGGTGGCCCAGCCGTGGGCGACTGCCACCACCCCGGTGCGGCTCACCGGGGCGTGGGAGAAGCTGCCCCGCCTCGGCGTGCTGTCGAGCTTCACCGCCGAGCAGGCACGCGAGATGGCCGCCACCGTACCGCTGTGCCGGCACATGGCCGGCGATTCGTGGCGGTACGAGGAACTGCCGACATGGCACTGGCCGATGCTCAGCCGGCCGGCCGAGCTGGCCCGGATCCTGCACGAAGCCAGGCCGACGGCATAGCCCGCGGTGCCCGGGCGACCGTACCCAGGTCACCCGGGCACCGGCACGGGGGAACCATCCCGTCTTCGGGTTCTCTCCCGGCCAGGCGGTCAGACGTCGGAGCGGAACCTAGACGGCAGGGCCCGGTCGGCGAAGCAGTCCGTTGGCGACCAGCTCGACGGTCACCGCGACGGCGATCGCCTCGACGGCCAGGAGCGCGACCAGGACCAGTAGCTGGGCTGCCCCGGCCTGGACGGGTGTGCCGCCGCCGAGCAGCACGCCGACGAAGGCGCCGGGGAGCGTGACCAGGCCGACGGTGCGTGTCTGGTCCAGCGCGGGCACCAGCGCCTGCCCCGCGCTGGGCCGGCAGATCTCCAGCGCCGCATCCCGCGGCACGAGGCCCAGCGCCAGGGCCGCTTCGTACTCGCCGTGGCGGTCGCGAAGCTCGTCCAATGCGCGGCGGCCCGCCAGGGAGGTGGCCGTCATCGCCCCGCCGATGAGGATCCCGGCGATCGGAACGACCGCGACCTCGGTCAGCGGCACCGCGCCGGAGGCCACGACGAGGGCGGAGGCCGGGAGCGCGCCGACCGCGATCGGCGCCAGCACCGGCCAGCCGAGGCGAAGCGAGCTGACCCGGCGCGCGGAGGTCGCCGCCGCGACCAGGATCATCAGCGTGATGAACCCGGCGCTGGCCCACCACGACCGCAGGACGGCAGTGATGAGCAGCGCCACGGCGCACAACTGCACCACCGCGCGCAGCGCCGCCGTGGCGATGCCACGGGCGTGGCCGAGCCGACCGGCCCGCACCGTTGCCACGGCGACGAGCACGAGAACGACGAGTACGGCGGCGAGCGCCGGACCCACCGCGACTGCACCTTGATCCATGGGAGCATTCGACCAGCCGGCGCTTGCTCAGATGTTGGAGCCGTCCGGCGGCAGGCCGGGCGGTGGCTGCGGGGATCCGCCCCGGCCGGCAGCCGGTGGACAGGACATGCCCAGGGTGTAGGCCGTCATGGACAACGAGCCGTAGGCGTAGCCGTCGACGAGGACCTCGGTGTCGGGGGTGTCCATGGCGGCGGCCAGACCGGCGAGGTACAACGCGGGGATGAAGTGATCCGGTGTCGGTACCGCACGGTGGAAGTCCCCGTGAGCGTCGAGGGCCGCGTACTCGCCCGGGTCGGTCAGCATCCGGGCCTTGGCGTCCTCGTCGAAGCGTCGCGCCCAGTCGAAGCCGTCGTCGGCCAGCGCCCAGTCCATGCCGCGCAGGTTGTGCACGACGTTGCCGCTCGCCACGATCAGCACGCCGCGCCGGCGCAGTGGAGCGAGCCGGGCGCCGAGTTGAAGGTGGTAGTCCATCGGCTTGTCGGCGTTGATGCTGAGCTGGACGACGGGAATCGTCGCGTCCGGAAAGGCGTGCATCAGCACCGACCAGGTGCCGTGGTCGATGCCCCAGCTGTCGACGTCCGCCCCGACCCAGGTCGGATGGACGACGTCACTGACCTCCTCAGCCAGCTCGGGCAGCCCGGGCGCCGGGTACTGCACCTCGAACAGCTCCTGCGGAAACCCGTAGAAGTCGTGGATGGTCCTCGGCCGGGGCATCGCGGTGACGGCCGTGGCGTTGATGTACCAGTGGGCGCTGACCACCAGGATCGCGCGGGGACGCGGCACCGCTGCGCCGAAGGCTCTCCACGCGGAGGTGTACCGGTTGACCTCGAGGGCGTTCATGGGGTTGCCGTGGCCCAGGAACGCCGCGGGCATCAACACATCCAGGGCCGGATGTACGTCTGAAGGCACGTGGACACGATAGTGCCGCCTCGCAGCGGTTCCGGCCTGAATCACGCTCCTCGGGGGATCGGTGATCGAGTCTCCCGGATCGTGGCTGCCGATCGCCGTGCGGCAGCCTGCCCGTTCGGGCGGCTGCCGAGTGACTCCTGGCGATGGAATCATGATCGGGTGACGCCCTTCCACATCGACGTGCCCGAAACCGTCCTGGACGACCTGCGGGCTCGGCTCTCGCGGACGAGGCTCGCGCCGGCCGCCCCGGGAGAGCCGTGGGCCGCCGGCACCGACCCTGGGTACCTGGCAGATCTGGTGCGGTACTGGCTCGATGGATTCGACTGGCCTGCGGTCGAGCGTGCCCTCAATCGGCACCCCCAGTTCGTCACCACGGTCCGGGGCACGCCGATCCACTTCGTTCATGTCCGCTCGGCATCGCCCGACGCCACGGCGCTGATCCTGACCCACGGCTGGCCCAGCACGTACACGGAGATGCTGCCCCTGGTGTCCCGGCTCGCAGACTTCGACCTCGTCATACCGAGCCTGCCGGGCTTCGTCTTCTCCGGACCACTCGCCGAGGGCCCGACGACCGAGGCGGCTGTCGCGGACGTGTGGGCCGAGCTGATGACCCGTCTGGGCTACGACCGCTTCGGCGCCTACGGTGGCGATGTCGGGTCCGGCGTGTCGACGTGGCTCGGCGCCCGCCACGCAGATCGGGTCATCGGGGTCTTCTCGCAGCACATCAAGTTCCCGCCGGCGGACCGCAGGGGCGACCTCAGCCCGGCCGAGGAGGCGTTCATCGCCAAGCTCGACGCGAAGGCCCAAGATGACTGGGGCTACGGAATCATCCAGGAGACACGGCCCGACACCCTTGCGGCCGCGCTGAGCGACTCGCCGTCCGGACTGGCCGCATGGATCGTCGAGAAGTACCAGCGCTGGAGCGACTGCGGCCGCGACATCTCCCGCCGGTTCGGCTTCGACGAGTTGCTGACCACCGTGATGCTGTACTGGGTCACCAACTGCATCGGCACATCATTCCGCCCCTACCGTGACGACCACCTGGCCCCACACCTGCCGATGGTCGACGTGCCCGCCGGCATCACGGTCAGCGTGGAGGACGCCGGCCTGCCCCGGTCGTTCGCCGAACGGACCTACGCCAACCTCACCCACTGGCGCGAGCCCAGCGTCGGCGGCCACTTCCTCGCCCAGGAAGAGCCCGATCTGCTCGCTGCCGACCTGCGCGCCTTCTTCAGCGCGCTGCGGTGCTCCAGAAGCCCAACCGGCGACGTCGTCTAGATCGTTTCAACCATGGGACGAGTGGTCCAGATCCTCTCGAACGCTGCGCCACGCAGGCCACAACGCCGAGGCGGCCGACGTTGAACTGCGCGTCGGGGCCCTCAAGCGGTCGGGTGCGAGAGCGTCACGGCAACCACTGGTCCGATCGCGACGCTGAGCAGGTAGGCGAGGTTGAACAGACCCAGGGCTTCGGCCCGGTGGGAGGCGGACACGACGCCGGCCGCGTGCAGGGCGAGTACGCCTTGGCCGGTCGCGGCGGCCAAGGAGCCGAGCGTCATCGCCGCAAGCAGCAGCGGTACGGCGGTGGTGACCGCCGCCAGCAGCGGCGCGGTGGCGCCGGTGACGAGCAACGCGGCGGCCGCGACGCGGCGTGACACTCGCACGGATGCCGCGACCAGGAACCCGGAGCAGATGCCGCCGATCAGGTACGGCGCCAGCAGCACGGTCCCGCTCAGGGTGCCTGCCCATCCCGCGTGCTGTCGCAGCAGGTCCGGCGCGGCGTAGAGCAGGGCGAAGTTCCCCACTCCCAGCGCGAAGGCCAGCGCGCACGCCGCGAGGAACCGGCCGTTCCGTGCCACCGCAGCAGGCAGGAAGCCGTCCGGACGGACCTTCATCCAGAACACCAGCAGAGGCAGCAGTACGACGGTGGCCGGGCCGGCCACCAGCGGTCGGTGCGGAATGAGGACGGCAGCGGTGACCAGCATGGCCAGGATGGTCATCCCGAAGAAATCGAATGGCGCCGGCACCGCGTCCGCTGCGGTGGTGCCGCGGCGAGCCGCGGGCACGGCGAGCACCGCCAGCAGCGGCAACGCCAGCGCCACCTGCCACGACGAGAGGTCGGCGATCAGTGCCCCGGTCAGCGGACCGGTGGCCCCGACGACCGCCAGCGACGCGGCGACCACGCCCATCTGCCGGGCCGAGCCGGCCAGTTTCATCGCCGTCACGGTGAGTCCGGCAGACCCCAGTCCCTGCACCGCCGCACCGGCCACCATCGCCGGCACGCTCGGGATCAGCACGAGGAGGAGCGTCCCCGCGGCCACCAGCGCGGACGCGACGGTCAGGACCGCTCCTACGCCGCGACGGGCGAGCAGCGCCGCCAGCAGCGGCGTCCCCAACGCGATCCCCCAGCCGAAGGCGGTCACGCCGGCGGCCGCGGCCTGTTCCCCGCTACCCGTTGCGCGCGCCAGGTCGTCGAGCAGCAGTGCCGGTGCGGCAATCCCGAACGACAGCGGACCGGCCAGCAGGGCGAGCCAGGGTGTGGCCACCCGCCCTGGTGCGAGCTGCCTGGGACGGTGAGCGGCTCGGCGCCGCTGTAGCTGATCCATGTCGTTCCTCCGGTGTCGGCTCGGTTCAGCCTGCCCGGGGCTCCTTACCATCGACTGATGACCGGCTGACGTACGCGCCGGTGACCGCGCCGCTTCCCGGTGAGCAGACCGTCGATCGGCGGACGTTCGCGGGGCGGGACAGCCGGCTGGCTAGTGTGAAGCGATGAGGTTCGGAGTGCTGGGCGACGTCGCGGTGTGGACGTCGGACGGCACTCCTGTCGCCGTGCCCGGCCTCAAAGTGCGTGGTCTGCTGGCTGACCTGCTGGTTCATGAGGGACGCCCGGTGACCGCCGACCGGCTGATCGAGGATCTCTGGGGTGACGAGGCGCCCGGCAACGCGCTCGGGGCGCTCCAGACCAAGGTGTCGCAGTTGCGCCGCGCACTGGGGGCGGGCGAGGTGGGTGGCCGTGCGCTGGTCGAGTCCGGTGAAGCCGGCTACCGGCTGCGGACGCCGTCGGAATCGGTCGACGCCGGTCGCTTCGCCGCTCTGTTGCTACGCTCGAGCGCGCAGCGGGAGCCGGCTGTGCGGGCGGCGACGCTGACGGAGGCCCTGTCGCTCTGGCGCGGTTCCCCGTACGCCGACTTCAGTGACGAGCGATTCGTCCGCCAGACGGTCGAGCGGCTCAACGACCAGCGCCTGACCGCGCTGGAGGAGCTGGCCGAGGCCCGGCTCGCTCTCGGTGAGCACCACCTGCTCGCCGGGGAACTGACCGACCTGGTCGCACGCCACCCGTGGCGTGAGCGACTACGGGCCGCGCACCTGCGCGCCCTGTACGGCTCGGGACGCCAGCATGAGGCGCTGTTCGCCTACGAGCAGTTCCGTCGGCAGGCGCGCGACGAACTCGGCATCGATCCCGGCAGAGAGTTGGTCGAGCTGCACGGGGCGATCCTGCGCCAGGATCCCGCCCTCCAGCCGCCGGCACCGGCGTCGGCTCCGGCCCGAACCAACCTGCCGGCGCCTCTGTCGCCTGGTCCGTACGGTGGGCTGATCGGGCGCGACGCGGCCGTCGAGGCGGTACGGGAGCGGCTGACGAACGAGCGGCTGGTGACCCTGACCGGTCTCGGTGGGGTGGGAAAGAGCAGGCTGGCGATCGAGGCCGCCCGTGCGCTGGGTGACACGTTCCCCGCTGGAGTGTGGCTCGTCGAGCTGGCCGGCCAGCAGTACAGCGGCGACCACGCGACCTGCACCGAGATCGTCGACATGGTGGCGGCGACGCTCGAGATCCGGGACGACGGTCCGCCCGGCCTGCCCGGGGACCGACCACCGCGCGAGCCGATGGACCGGCTGGTCACCGCGCTGCGGGGTCGGCGAATGCTGTTGCTGCTCGACAACTGCGAACACGTGGTGGCGCCGGTCGCTCAACTGACCGAGAAACTCCTCGGCGCCGCGGCCGACCTGCGCATCCTGGCGACGAGCCGCGAGCCGCTCGGGATCCCCGGCGAAGTCGTCTTTCCGGTGCCGCCGCTTGGCCTGCCGGAGCCCGGAGCCGGCGCGCGGCAGATCGCCGAGGCTCCGGCGGTTCGGATCTTCGTAGCCCGCGCCCGCGCCACCGAGCCGGGGTTCACCGTCGATCAGCGGAACGCGGACGCGGTCGCCGTCATCTGCCGGCGTCTCGACGGCGTACCGCTGGCGCTGGAACTGGCCGCGTCCCGCCTGGCCGTTCTCGACCCGGGCGAGCTGGCGGCACGGCTCGACGATCGCTTCCGGCTGCTGTCATCCGGCCGGCGCACCGCGCCCCCGCGTCAGCAGGGGCTTCGCGCCGTGATCGACTGGAGTTGGGAGTTGCTGTCGCCTCCCGAACGCGCGGTGCTGCGCCGGCTTGCGGTCTTCGCCGACGGCGCCACCCTGGCCGCCGCCGAGCAGGTGTGCGGTGGCGGGCAGGTGGCATCGGACGAGGTCCTCGATGTGCTGGCACGCCTGATCGACCGATCGCTGGTCATGGTGCGGCACGACGAGAGTCCGCGACGTTTTCGCCTACCGGAGACAGTGGCTGCCTACGGTCTGGAACAGCTCGGCAGCGCCGCCGAACTGCCCGAAACTCGTCGCCGTTACGTCACGTGTTTCGCCCGTCTCGCCGAGCAGGCCGCCGGACGGCTACGTGGTCACGATCAGAGTCGTGCGCTGCGCGAGCTCGACGCCGAGAACGCAAACCTCCGGGCGGCACTCGACGTCGCCGCCACCGACGGTCAGGCCCGCGTGGGCTTGGCGCTCGCCACCTCGTTGTCCTGGTACCGGCTTCTCCGGGGTCGATTCGGAGAGGTGAGACGGTCACTGCGAACGGCGTTGGACATCGTCCCGAGGAGCGAGGACGACGTCGCACCGGACGGCCTACGGCGACATGCGCAGATGTGGCTGACCGCTCTCGCCACCCGGGACGGCGATCCGACCGCTCCCCGGCAGCGGATCCTGGAGAGCTACCAGGACACCGAGGGGCCGGAGAAGGCTTTCGCGCAGTGGTTGTTCGCCTCCATGATGCTCGGCTCCGGAGATCCGGGCGAGGCCGCCGTCCTGGTCGACGCGGCGCTGGCGGCGTTCCGCGCCGGCGGGGACCGGTGGGGCATCGCTGCCGCCTGTGCCATCCGAGCGGACCTCGCGCTCGTACTCCGCAGCGACCTGCCCGCCGCGCAGCGTGACTGCGAGACCAGCCGGTCGCTGTTCGAGCAGGTGGGCGACCGCTGGGGACAGGTGCATCCGACGAGCCTGCTGGGAACCCTGGCCGAGATCCACGGCGACTACGATCGCGCCGCCACGCGCTACCGGGAGGCGCTGCGCATCGCCGAACACCTGCGACTGTGGACGTCGGTGTCCCGGCAGCTGGCATGCATCGGCCGGCTCGCCATCTTGAGGGGCGACCTCGACGAGGCCGCCGTCAGTCACGACCGCGCGCTACAGGTGGCCCGGGAACAGTCAAGCCGCTCAGCCGCCGCCTTCGCCGGCACGGGCCTGGCAATGATCGCGCGACGGCGGGGCGACCTCGACGCCGCCGAGACCCAGCAGCGAAACCTCCTCGACTGGAACCGCCGCGCCGGCTTCCTGCCGGGCTGCGCGCTCGCGCTGGCCGAGTTGGGGTTCATCGCGGAGCACCGCGGTGATGCTGTCCTCGCCGAGCGCCACCACCGTGAGTCGCTCGACGCGGCGCGCGCCACCGGGGATCAACGGGCGATCGCCCTGGCTCTCGAGGGCCTGGCCGGGGCCATCAGCCTCGGCGGTGACAGCCGCACCGCCGCGCGGCTGCTCGCCGCGGCACGGACGCTGCGCGAGGCCGCCGGAGCGCCGCTGCCTCCCGGCGAGCAACACGACGTCCAGCGCATCACCGTCCGCCTCCGGGAGGCGCTCGGCAGCGACGAACTCGCCGCCGAAATGAGCCGCGGCGCGCAGCTCGACCTCGACGAACAGCCGTTCAGCGGCGTCGGTAAGGGGATGGTCAGCGAACGGTAAGCCTGATCGGCACGGTTGACCCAGAACCGAGCCGACCCCAGGAGGCACCATGCACACCGATGCCAGGATCGCCGTCATCTACTACTCCGCCACCGGCACTGTGCACCGGCTCGCGCAGGCATTTGTCGACGGAGCCGCCGACGCCGGCGCGGAGGTCCGCCTGCGCCGGGTGGCAGAGTTGGCACCGGAGCACGTCATCGATGCCAAGCCGCAGTGGCGAGCCCACCTCGACGCCACTGCCGACATCCCGGTCGCCACCCTGGACGACCTTCGGTGGGCCAACGGGTACGCCGTCGGCACGCCGACCCGTTTCGGGAACATCTGCTCCCAGCTGCGCCAGTTTCTCGACACCACGACCGTCCCGTGGCAGGCGGAGGAACTGGCCGACAAGCCGGCGACCGGCTTCACGGCCACCTATGAGGAACACGGCGGCCAGGAGGCAACCCTGCTCAGCCTCTACCAGACCTTCCACCACTGGGGGTCGATCATCCTCCCCACGGGCTACCTGAACTACGACACCGCTCACGCCGCCGGCGGAAACCCGTACGGCGTCAGCCTGGTGGAGAGCCGCGCCAGCCGGGATCACGAGTACGTCAAAGCTGTCCTCGAGACGGCCTGCTTCCAGGGCGCACGCCTGACCCGGATGGCAGCCGCTGTCGCCGCCGCCCGCGCGGACAGCCGGCTCGGGTGAGGCCCGGCGGCGGGAGCAGTACGATCTACTACTCGCCGGTTGGGCCGCCTGCCAGTTCTGCCACGATGTCCAGGTGCCCAAGGTGGCGGGCGTACTCCTGCACGAGGTGGAACAGCACCCGCTCCAGCGACGCCGGGTCGGCGCCGTCCCAACGCTCACCGGGCGCGCCGATCGCGTCGAGGTCGCTGCCCTCCACCACCGCCCGCGTGTGCCGGCCCTGCGCGCGCAGCGCGGCCAGCAGGTCGGCCCGGGTCTCCTCCGGCCCGACGAACCACCGCTCGTCTCGCCGGTCACCCCACGGGTCGCCGCCACGCGCCCCTGGAATCCCCACTCGATCCAGCGCAGCTCCACGTACCGCAGGTGCCTGACCAGTTCCAGCGGCGTCCACCCGGACGGCAGCGCGCTGCGGCGCACGTCGTCCTCGGCAGCGCGAGCACCTTCGCCACCACCGTGTCCCGGAAGTAGTCGAGGTAGCGCAGGAACACCTCCGTACGACCGGCGGCCGGAACGGTGGGTGCGGGAAACTCGATGGTCATCCGACCAGTATCCGCAGGCCCAAGTGGCCCGCGCACCATACGGGCCAGTGTCGCGGGTGGCTGCGGCGGACGTCAGACGGCCTCTTCGCCAACGGTTCCTACACTCGGCTGGTGCCGGAACCGCGCTTCGAGATGGTGATCGCCCACGTCTTCGACGTCACGGGCCGCCCACTGATCGTCTCCGGGTCTTGTAGTCCGACCGACCTGCGCCAAGACGACATGGTAGAGGTTCTGTGTGGCGGCTACGTCGTGGCCGCAACCCGCGCCTACGTTGAGCTGCACTCGCGTCCCGGTACCGCGTCTCTCGCACTGCCTGACGTGGCAGCGTCTGACGTAGAGCCAGGCTATGTCCTTCGAGCTCTCGGGCAGCACTGAGGCCGACAGCGGAAGTCGCACCGACCGCTTCGGTGTGCACTCTCAGCGAGCCGATCGGATCAGGCTTGATATGAGGTCAGACGGGCTGATCACGCGCTGCCCGGCTCGGTTCGGCTGGCCCGGTTGCTGTACATCGCTGCTGTACTGCTGGCATGGGCTGGTCGGCCGCCCTGGTCCAGCCGAGGAAGCGACAGTGCAGCACGCCGGCTGGCGTCCAGGGCATGTCCTCGGTGGCCTGGACGAGGTAGGCACCGAGGTAGAGGGCCAGCGACACCGGAGCATCCTCGTACTCCGCGCGCAGCTCGCGCTTGCGGGTCGGGCACGGCCATGGCAGGTCGCAGCCACCGCAGCTCCAGACCGGCATGACCGGGCCGTGGGTGGTCACCGCACCCCCTCCAGGAACCGCGCGGTGGTCGCCCGCGCCTGCCGGCTCGTCGCCCACTCCACCTGCCAGCACGGGTACGGCGTGAGCCGCGCCCACCACGCCCGGCACCCGGCACACATGCCGTCGAGCCCTGGTACGTGAACCGCGACGATCGCCTGTTCCTGCTCGCTGGTCACTGCTCACCCTCCGACGGCCAGTGGCCCCGATTGATCGGTATCCGATGCCGGACGCGGCAGGGCAGTTCGGACCCACAGCGGCAGATGCGCCGCCAGAGCCGCCACGACCACACCGGCCGATGCCTGCGAGCAAGAGTCAGCGCGGTGGCAGAAAGGTAGTCGTCATACGAGACGCGCCGCACGGACCCTCCCTCGGTTCTGAGGGGACGCGGCGACCAGGCGATACCCGCACCGCCCGCCGCATCCCGTGAGCAGGACGCTACGGTCGGTCGCAGAGCGGAATAGGTAGGGTTCCTACCCCTGGATCACGAGAGCAGCCCGACCTTGACCGCTAGGTCACGGGCGTCGTCACGGGTGGAGCGCGGGCCGTCGAGCAGGTCCAAGGTGATCTGCCGGGCATACCCGTTGAAGCGGATCGTCTCCGGGGCCGACTCGTACGCCTTCCGCAGCGTCGTCACTGCCGCTTCCTTGTCGTCCTTGCCGTAGTGCGCCCGCGCCACCTCGATGAGATGGCGTGCCCGGCGCGGCCTCGACGGGATGGCCGCCGAGTCGTGGCGGCGCGCCTGCCGTACCGCCTCACCGGACTTCTGCAACTCCACCGCCACCGTCACCGCGTGGGCGCCCATGATGACCCGGGAGAACGACGTCTGCGGCTGATAGAAATCCTCCGGCAGACGCTGCGCCACCCGGTCCGCCCGATCCCAGTACCGCCAGGCCCGGCCTTCCTCGCCGGCACGCGCGGCGGTGTAGGCGGCCTCGAAGTTGAGCGCACCCCACAACGCCAGCAGATTCGTGCCCGCGTCGGCTGCCCTCGGCTCCAGAGCCGACAGGACGTCGTGCGTTACCGCCATGGCGGTATCCCAGTCCCCGGCGTCACGATGCACCTGGCACAGGAACCATGCCGCGAGGGCCAATGCCTCCGGGTCACCGGAATCCTGCGCCGCCACCATCGCCCGGTCCGCAACCCGCCACAACAACTCGGCAGCCGGCTGGTACGCAAGAAACATCTGCGTCAGACCGAACGTCTCCGCCAACAGCGACTGCGCCCGCCGACGCTCGACGCCCTCGTACACCAGCGCGGCGCGCTGCACGTCGTGCAGAAGTCTCGGCAGCAGCCCACCCAGCACCGTCCGATGATCGGACGCCTGGTGGCGCGCCCGCCACGCCACCGCAAGCCGCTCACGCAAACCAGCCAACGACTCCACCGCAGCCTCGTCGGCGAGCACGACACGGTTCACGGCGTCCCGCACCGACGCCAGCGCCGGGTGCTCCGGACCGTTTACGACAGCGGACCTGTCGCTTAGCTCGCCGGCCAGGGCGGACACGTCGACCTTGAGCGCACGAGCGATGCGGTCCAGCATGTGAATGCGCGGAGGCAGGATCCGATCGGTCTCCACCGCCTTGACCCACTCGGCGCTGCGCCCGACCAGTCCACCGAGCACCGCGCGAGTCTTTCCGGACCGCTCCCGGTAGACCTTCAGCCGCTGCCCGAAGGTCAACTCCGGCAAGGATTCCATCCCGAACCTCCTCATAGCGCGGGATGCGCCACCGGCCGCGGGGCCGCCGTGGCACCAACGCTACCGACCTACGTGCGTACGCATAACCCCGAACACACCGGCACGCTGCCCGGAGCCCTCGTGTTGGCTCCAACCTAGACGTGCGTCCACTTCATCTGCGCTGGCTTGCTCGACGCGCTGGCCGCGCCACGTCGCGGCCTCACATCATTGGTCGCTGGTCGCCGAGGCTTCACGCCGTCTTGTGCCCCGGGTGTGCCCGAGGCCCGGCGAGCGGTACTTCCTCCAGCGCCGGAAACCCGCCCCCGTCATCCCGCCGCCGATCGCCCCCAACAACGCCTCGTTGAAGGGTCCTGGCTGCTCTACGTAACCCAGAGCGACCATGAGTCCGACCGCGGCCGCCACCACGCCCCCAGCCACCATCGTCAGGTAGGAAAGGCGGCCACGCACCCCACTAGTAGAGCAGTCACCGTAATCCGGCGTACAGGTCGCACCCAGCGACGGCCCGGAGCGGCGAGCGGTCATCGGCCGCATGTCGCACGGTCAGCCTGGGAATCGGGTTGATCTATACGGTGGCTACAGAGGTTGAAAGGCTGACGTCCGTCGGCGTGTCTGCGTGATCTGGGTCGATGTGGGCGGTAGGTCGGAGGCATGAGGTATCCGGCTGGTGGTGGCGTGAACGCGGCAGCCCGGGTCCGGCGTG
>NZ_LEKG01000130.1:0-22075 GCF_001029515.1 Micromonospora sp. RV43
GGCGAAGCGGATCGGGGCGGTGGGGTGGGTGCCGAGGCCGGCGGAGACGTGCAGCCAGGAGTCCGAGCCGGGCCAGCGGTGCAGCCCCCGCGCCATCGAGCGGGGCAGCCCGCAGTTGGTCACCAGGGCGCCGTACCCGGGCACGCAGACCTGGCCGCCGTGGGTGTGCCCGGCGAGCAGCAGACCGAAGCCGTCGGCGGCCATCCGGTCCAGCACCACGGGCTCGGGGGAGTGGGACAACGCGATCGAAAGCGCCGCGTCGCCACTGACCGGGCCGGCCACGGCGTCGTAGTCGTCCCGTTCGATGTGGGGGTCGTCCACGCCTGCCAGCTCGATCTCCCGCCCGCCGGCCTTGAGCGTGGTGCGGGCGTTGTTCAGGTCCGCCCAGCCGGCGCCGGTGAGGATGTCGCGCAGTTCCTCGTACGGCAGCGGCACGCCCTCGGAGTACTCCCGGTCGGGCAGGAAGTAGGTGAAGGGGTTCTTGAAGACCGGGCCGGTGTAGTCGTTGGAGCCGAAGACGAACGCGCCGGGCAGGTCGAGCAGCGGTTGCAGGGCGCGCAGCACGCCCGGCACCGACGCCGGGTGCGCCATGTTGTCGCCGGTGACCACGACCAGGTCGGGGTCGAGTGCGGCCAGCGAGGCCACCCAGTCCTGCTTGCGTCGCTGGTCGGGCATCATGTGCAGGTCGGAGAGGTGCAGCACCCGCAGCGGTTCGGCGTCGGTCGGGAGCACCGGCACGTCGTACCGGCGGAGGGTGAACATGTTGCGCTCGATGAGCGACGCGTACGCCAGGGTGGCCGCACCGGCGGCGACGGTTCCGGCCGCGAGCCGGAATAGTGTGCGCTTTCGCATGGCGTTCAGGGTAGTTTCACCGTCCATGAGCACGCTGAAGGACCGTCTCACCGCCGACATGCGCGCCGCTCTCAAGGCGCGCGACGAGCTGACCACCTCCACGCTGCGGATGGCCCTGGCCGCCGTGGGCAACGCCGAGGTCGCCGGCCGGGAAAAGCGCGAGCTCAGCGACGACGAGGTGCTCGCCGTGCTGACCAAGGAGGCCAAGAAGCGCCGCGAGGCGGCGGTGGCGTTCGCCGACGCCGGGCGCGCCGAGCAGGCCGGCAAGGAGACCGCCGAGGGTGAGGTGCTGGAGCGCTACCTGCCCAAGCAGCTCTCCGACGACGAGCTGGCCGAGCTGGTCTCGGGGGCGCTCGCCGCGGGCGGCTTCACCGGCAAGGCGCAGATGGGCCCGGCCATGAAGGCGGCCCAGGGCGCGGTGGCCGGCCGGGCCGAGGGTGGTCGGGTCGCCGCCGAGGTACGCCGCCAGCTCGGTCTCTGACCCCGGCGCTCCGGTAGCGCGGAAACGACGACGGCCACCTCCCGAGGGAGGTGGCCGTCGCTGTTGTCGGCTGTCAGTTCGGCGGTCGTCCCGGCCGGCCGCCGTTACCCGGTCCGCCCGGGCCACCCGGCCGGCCCGGTGTGGCGGTGCCGCCCTGCTCCGGGGTGCCCTGGCCGGAGCTGACCTCGATCATCACCACGCCACCCTTGATGGTGCGGCCGTCGGGGCTGGTGCCGGCGGCGGTGCCGGCCGGGCACTCCGACGGCACCTTGTTGCTGGAGACCACCGGCTCGAAGCCGGCACCCTTCAGCCGGGACTTCGCGGTCTCGATGGACTCGCACTTCACGCCCGGGATGGAGCGCTGGTCACCCAGGACGATCTTGCCGCTGGGCGGCGTGAAGTTCTTCCGCTCCTTGCCCTTCATGGCGTCGCGCAGCGTCTGGTAGACAGCCGGGTTGATGCCCTGGGGCGTCTCGTCGTGGCCCATCTTCTGGTTGGTCTGCGGCCAGTCCGGGTCGGCCATGATGCCGGCCACCGCGTACTGCTTGGTCATCGCGACCAGGGCCGAGGTGCGGTCGGAGTCGGTGGTGCCGGACTTGCCGGCCACCGGCGCGTTGACGATGTTGCGGACGTTGCCGGCGGTGGCGGGGCCGCACTTCGTGGTGGAGGAGCGGTCACCGACCGGGCAGCGCGCGGCGTCCACGGCGGCGCGGGCCACCTCGGTGCTGACCCGCTGCTCGCAGCGGGGGTTGGCGACGTCCAGCTTCTCGCCGTCCGGGCCACGGATCTCCTGCACCGGGATCGGCTCGCAGTACTTGCCGTCGGCGGCGAGCGTCGCGTACGCGTTCGCCAGCTCCAGCGGGGTGGTCTGGGAGACGCCGAGGCTGAACGCGCCCCACTGGTGCGGGTTGGCGGCAAGCTGCGCGTCGCTCGACGAGCGGAACGTGATGCCGAGCTTCTGCGCGGCCTTCACCACGTTCTCGGCGCCGACCCGCTGCTGGAGGTCGATGAAGAACGTGTTGACCGAGAAGCCGAAGCCGCTCCACATGTTGTGCATGCCGGCCATCGCGGGGTTGGCGTTCTTCGGGCAGTACTTGCTGGTGCCCGGGCAGGCGGCGGGCGAGTTGAACTCGACCGGGTAGTCGGACTTGAACACCGGCTGCGCGTTGATGGGGTAGCTGAGCGGGTAGCCCTTCTCCAGCGCGGCCACCAGCGTGAAGATCTTGAAGGTCGAGCCGGCCTGGTAGCCGGCGATGCCGGGACCGCCGGTGACCAGCGGGTTCACCGTGTTGGGGTAGTTGCCCCGGATCTTCTTCTTGGCCTTCTTCGGGTCACTGGAGATCTTGTTCTGCGGGTCGGCCGGGTCGTCGAGCTTGAAGTTCCGGTTCACCGCCACGGCGCGCACCCGGCCGGTGCCGGGTTCGACGGCGGCCACCATGCGGGCCGCCTTGCTGCTCTCGCCGAGCTTGTTGCGGACGGCCTTGTCGGCGCCCTTCTGGGCCTGGACGTCCAGGGTGGAGACGATGGTGTAGCCGCCGCTCTTGAGCCGCCGCTCACGGTCGTACGAGGTGGCGCCGAACGTCTCCTGCTGGAGCCACCAGCGGTAGAGGTAGTCGCAGAAGAAGCCCCACGAGCGGGTGGTGGTCTGGGTGCAGCCGTTCGGGGTGCGCTTGCCCTTGACCTGGAGCTTGATCTTCTTGGCGGCGTCCGCCTCCTGCTGGGTGACCGCGCCGATCTGCACCATGTTGTCGATGACGTAGTCGCGCCGGCCGACCGCCTCCGGGTAGCCCGCCTTGGTGGTCGGGTCGAACGCGGTGGGTGCCTTCACCATGCCGGCGAGCATCGCCGACTCCTGGATGTCGAGCTTGCTCGGCGGCTTGTTGAAGTAGACCTGGCTGGCCGCCCAGATGCCGTACGCGCCGTTGCCGAACGCGGCGATGTTCAGGTAGCGCTCCAGGATCTCGTCCTTGGAGAGCTCCTTGTCGACCTGGAGCGCCAGGCTCATCTCGCGCAGCTTGCGGCCGCTGGTGTCCTCGGTCGCGGCGACCACGTCGGCCGGGTGGGTGGCCGAGTAGGAGATGGCCAGCCGGACGTACTGCATGGTGAGCGTCGAGGCGCCCTGCCGGGAGGAGCCGGAGGCCTGGTTGTTGACGAAGGCCCGCGCCACACCGTTGATGTCCACGCCGTTGTGCTTGTAGAAGTCGTGGTCCTCGGCCGCGATGATGGCCTTCTGCATGTACGGCGAGATGTCCTTGAGCTTGACGTCTTTGCGGTTCTCGTCGTACATCGTGGCCAGCACGGTCTTGCCGTCGGACGCGAGCAGCCGGGTGATCTGGGGCGCCCGGGCGACTGTCAGCTCCTTGGGCAACGCATCGAACGTCTCCGCCCCCGCCTTGGCGGCCAGTCCGGACATCGCCGCCACGGGGAAGGCCGCCGCGGCGACCACCACTCCGGCCAAGAGGCCGCAGATCAGCAGCGATGCGGCGTTGGTCAGCACGTTGTGGTCACGTTTCCGCATCCAGGTCACCTCGACAGGGTACGCGAGTAGGGAACGGCGGGCGCGCGGGGAACTTTCCCCATTTCCTGCACGCGCCGGCCTCGTTGTGCTAAACGCACGAGCCCTGGTCCGGGGTTGCGTGAGATCCGGCGGAAGTCTCTCCGAAGTCCGGGAGTGGCGCAGCGTTTTCACGTACTCGGGCGGGGTAGTCGCGGGGCGAAAGCCCGGGAAGCCGGGAGTGTCCGGAATGATGGATTTCGCCGACAACGTTGCGTAATCGGGCGACTACACAGCATGATGGTGGCGGCGACCGCAGCCATGAGTCGTTCGTGCCGCCCTGGGGAGGCCGGCGCGAACGACCGGGGGGATGTACGAGGGCTGCTCGCGCGAAGTCGGTAGGTACTGCAAGGGGGGACGTGTACAGATGGGCATGATCACTGACTGGCCGTCACTGGCGGCATGTCAGAACGGAGACCCGGACGCGTTGTTCGTACAGGGCGCCGAACAGAACGTGGCGAAGAGGATCTGCCGGAGCTGCCCAGTTCGGTACGAGTGCCTGGCCGACGCGCTCGACAACCGGATCGAGTTCGGCGTGTGGGGTGGCATGACCGAGCGCGAGCGCCGGGCGTTGCTGCGCCGTCACCCGCAGGTCACCAGCTGGCGCAAGATGTTCGAGGCGGCCATGAAGAAGAACGCCAAGGAGAAGGCCGGCAAGGACAAGATCCTGGTCACCACGGCCAACTGACCGGACCGGTCAGCTCCGGCTGATCGCCTCGCCGATCGTCCGCAGCCCGTCGACGTCGTGCACGTCGGCGGGCTGCGCCGTCACCGACACCGCCGGCACCGCCGGGAACGCCTCGGTGAACCGGGCCGCCACCTGCTCCTCGCGTACCGCCTGCTGGGCCAGCGCGGCGTGCGCGCGCAACACCTCGACGGTGCCCTCGTGCCCACCCACGCCGGCCAGCCGCTCCGCGGCGGCCAGGCTCTCCGCGGCGGACAGGTCCGACGTCGGCCGGTGCACCCGGTTGAGCACCAGCCCGGCCAGCGGCATCCGCTCGGAGCGCAGGCGGCCGGCGAAGTAGGCGGCCTCCCGGACCGCGTCCGGCTCCGGCGCCGCGACCAGCAGGAACGCCGTCTCCCGGGCCTGGAGGATCCGGTACGTCTGCTCGGCGCGCTGCCGGAACCCGCCGAACATCGAGTCGAGGGCGGCCACGAAGCCGGACAGGTCGGTGAGCAGCTGGGCGCCGATCACCTTCTGCACCACCTTGGAGAACATCCCGAAGCTCGCCGTGACCAGGCTGAACATGCTCCGCCCGCCGCTGCGCGCGGGGGCCAGCAGCAGGCGCAGCATCCGGCCGTCGAGGAACCGGGACAGCCGGGCCGGCGCGTCCAGGAAGTCGAGCGCGGAGCGCGACGGCGGCGTGTCCACCACGATCAGGTCCCACTCGCCCCGGGCGTGCAACTGGCCCAGCTTCTCCATCGCCATGTATTCCTGCGTGCCGGCGAAGGTGGAACTCATGGCCTGGTAGAAGGGGTTGGCGAAGATCTCCGCGGCCTTCGCCGGGTCGGTGTGCTGAAGCACCACGTCGTCGAACGTGCGCTTCATGTCGAGCATCATGGCGTGCAGTTCGCCGCCGCTGGCCTCGACGTCGATGCCCTTGACCTGCCGGGGTGTGTTGTCCAGCTCGGTCAGGCCGAGCGACTGGGCCAGCCGGCGGGCCGGGTCGATGGTGAGCACCACCGTCCGCCGGCCGTGCCGCTCGGCCGCCCGCAACGCCAGCGCCGCCGCCGTGGTCGTCTTGCCCACGCCGCCCGCGCCGCAGCAGACCACGATCCGTACGCCGTCGTCGGCGAGGATCTGGTCGACGTCAAGCGGAGGCGCCGCGTCTTCGGAAGGCACCAATCGAGCGTATCGGTCCCGAGGGGCACTCTGCTCCGTGCCGGCCGCAGGTGTGAGTCAATCCGCCCGGACGAGGGCCTCGGCGAGCGTCTCCAGCCCGGCCCGGTCGACCCCCTCGGGCAGCAGCGGCAACTCGACCAGGGGCAGGCCGAGGTCCACCAGGTCACCCCGGAGGGAGTCCTCCAGCTCACGGCGTACCTGCTGGTCACGAGCCTCTTCGACGAGCCCGGCCACGGTCGGGCCGTCGGTCGGCAGGCCGGCGGCGGCCAGCCCGCGCTTCAGCTCGGCCGCTGTCACCGCCCGCCCGGCCGGCACCGGCGGGCGGACGCCGTTGACGATCACGCGGCCGACCGGGAAACCGAGCTGGGTCAGCTCCGCCACCGCGTCGAGCGTCTCCTGGACCGGCATCTCCTCCAGCAGCGTGACCACGTGCACAGCGGTCATCGGTGACCGGAGCAGCGCGGAGACGCCCTCGCTCTGGGTCTTGATCGGGCCGACCTTCGCGAGCCGGGCGGTCTCCGCCGTCACGTTCAGGAAGCGGCCGATCCGCCCGGTCGGGGGCGCGTCCAGCACCACCGCGTCGTACGTCCGGCGCGACCCGCTGGTCCGGGTGGTCGCCTCCTTGACCTTGCCGGTGAGCAGCACGTCGCGCAGGCCCGGCGCGATCGTGGTGGCGAAGTCGATCGCGCCGAGCTTGCGCAGCGCCCGGCCGGCGGCGCCGAGCTTGTAGAACATGTCCAGGTATTCGAGGAGCGCCTCCTCGGCGTCCACCGCCAGCGCCCGCACCTCACCGCCGCCGGGCGCGTCGGCGAGGTGCCGTTCCTCGTACGGCAGGGGGTCGGTGCCGAAGAGCTGGGCGATGCCCTGCCGGCCCTCCACCTCGACCAGCAGGGTGCGCCGGCCCCCGGCGGCCAGGCCGAGGGCCAGCGCGGCGGCCACGCTCGTCTTTCCTGTGCCGCCCTTGCCGGTCACCACGTGCAGGCGGGCCGGCCATCTGCCGGCGGACTCGGCCGGCTGCTCACTCGCTGCCACCCGTCGAGCCTAACCAGCCGGTGGGACCAGCTCTGTCCGGCCGGTGGGATCAGCCGACCTCGCAGACCCACCAACCCGTCTTCCGCACCACTGTGAAACGCAGCGCCTGCTCGGCGACCTTCTCGTCGGCGGTGGTCATGGTCACCCGGGCGGAGACGGTGGCCCGGTCCCCGGTCTGGTTGTCGACGGTCGGGGTGGGCCAGCGGAACCGGGGGTTCTGGTACTGCGCGACGTACTTCTGGACCTCGGCGACCTTGGTGGTGATCTTCTCGTCGTCGCGGGCCGCGGAGCAGACGAACGCCGCAGCCTTCTCGGCGTCGCGCTCCTGGTAGACGGCCTTGAGGAAGCCGTCCACCGCGACCTGCGGCTCCTTCGCGCCCTGGCCGTCCTCGCTGTTGCGCAGCGCGAGGAACGCGGCAGTGCCCCCACCGCCGCAGAGCAGGACCGCGGCGGCCAGCACCAGCGAGACGATCAGCACCGCCGGTCGCTTGCGCGGCTGGGGTTCGGACGGGTACGCCGGCGGGCCGGCCGGGAGTGCGGATCCCGGCGGCGCGCCGCCGGTGGGCGGCGGTTGCGGATTCGGGTCGCCGGGCGTGCCGGTGTCGCCACCGACGGGCGGTTGGGTCATCTGTCTCCCCCGGGTTGCGGCTCCCGTCGCCGCCCCAGGCGACGGGCACGGGTCGAGGTGTGCGGGCGCGCGTCGGCGCGCGTCCAGTCCGGAAGGGTATCGGTCGGCGGGGCGCTTGCCAGCCCCGCGTACGCGCCCCGCCGGACGGAGACGGCTACCGCGATCCCGACCAGCCTTGTGTCGCAAATGTGACTGGACGTGACGAGGCGTGCGCGTCCCGTTGCCGGGACTTGTCGCAGGATCTACGTTCGTCCCCGACGCGGAGAGCCGGGCCGGGGACGGCTCCGAGCCGGATTGCGGTGTTGGTGAACAGGTACGACGCCCGGAGGCGAAGGATGCGCGACGCGGAGAACAGTCCTCGGGGCCAGTTCCCCGGTGACCGGGCCGGACGGCCGGGTGAGGCCGAGGGACCGGGCGCGCCGTTCAACGAGCGCTCCTACGGCCCTCCGGCCGACGTGGTCCGGACGCTTCCCCGTTCCGGCGGGAGGGGGCGGGACGAGGACGAGCCCGGCTACGTCATCCACCTCCAGGTCCGGGTGCCCGACCTGGCGGCGGCCACCGCGCTCGCCGGCACCGTGGCCACCTCGCTGGGCTTCCTGATGGAGCTGGACGCGGGCGAGACCACCGTCTCCACCGCCGACGACCAGAACAACAGGCACCGGGTCTTCTGCGACCTGCTGCTGCCCGACCGCAGCCGGTGCCCGCAGCGCTTCGAACACGAGGGCCCGTGCGGCGAGCCGCCGCCGGCGCCGGAGCCGCGTCCCGCGTCCTGGTGACCGCGGCGGACCGTAGGCTGTGCCTGACCGAAGTCCAAGTCAGGCAAGGGAGCCCTCCTCCGATGCAGAAGTGGGAATACGCCACGGTGCCGCTGCTGGTCCACGCGACCAAGCAGATCCTCGACAACTGGGGCGAGGACGGCTGGGAACTGGTCTCCGTGGTCCCCGGCCCGAACCCGGAGCAGCTCGTCGCGTACCTGAAGCGTCCGAAGGGCTGACCTCGATGAGCAACGGACCCCAGGCGAAGCTCGCCGAGCTCGGCCTCGAACTGCCCGAGGTGGTGCCGCCGGTGGCCAGCTACGTACCGGCCGTCCAGTCCGGGCAGCACGTCTACGTGTCCGGCCAGCTGCCGATGGCCGAGGGCAAGCTGCTCGCCACCGGGAAGGTCGGCAACGGCGTCTCGGCCGAGCAGGCGAAGGACCTGGCGCAGCGGTGCGCACTGAACGCGCTCGCCGCGATCGACGCGCTGGTCGGGCTGGAGAACGTGGTCAAGGTGGTGAAGCTGACCGGCTTCGTGGCCAGCGCACCCGGCTTCACCGGCCAGCCCGGCGTGATCAACGGCGCCTCCGACCTGTTCGGCGCCGTGTTCGGCGAGGCCGGCCGCCACGCCCGCAGCGCGGTAGGCGTGGCCGAACTCCCCCTCGACGCCCCGGTAGAGGTAGAGGTCATCGTCGAGGTCGCGTGACCGTGCCCTCTCGCCCGCCGCGAGAGCCCGCGATCTTGCGGTTGCGGCCCCGGCAGAAGCCCCACACGGGGACAAAGCTCGGGCCGGAACTGCAAGATCGCGGGGAGCGGCGGGCGGAGTCGTACGATCGCAGCCATGGGTGGGCGTATGGCCGGGGCCGCGGGGGCGCTTGCGGAGGAGCTACCGGCGTGGGTGACGTTGCTGCGTGCGCCGAACCCGGGGCCGATGACGCTCGACGGGACCAACACCTGGGTTCTGCGGGCCGGGCCGGACGCGCCCGCCGTCGTGGTCGACCCGGGGCCCGCCGACGAGGGGCACCTGGCCGCGATCGCGGCGCAGGGGCGCATCGGGTGCGTGCTGATCACGCACGGGCACGCCGACCACACCGAGGGCGCGCCCCGGTTGCGTGAGCTGCTCGACGGCGTACCGGTGCTCGCCGCCGACCCGGCGCACACCGCCGGAGGTGAGCCGCTCAGCGCCGACACCGCGCTCGACGTGGGGCTGGACCTGCGACTGCTGCCCACCCCCGGGCACACCGCCGACTCGGTCTGCCTCGTCGCCGCGCACGGCGGCGAGCGCGTCGTGCTGACCGGTGACACCATCCTCGGCCGGGGCACCACAGTGGTCGCCCACCCGGACGGGCACCTCGGCGACTACCTGTCGAGCCTGGAGCTGCTCTCCACGTACCGGGAGATCCCGGCGTTGCCGGGCCACGGCCCGGCGCTGGCCGACTGCGGTGTGGCGGCCGACTTCTACCTGGCCCACCGGCGGGCCCGGCTGGACCAGGTGCGCGCCGCCGTCGCCGCGGGCGCCACCACCGCGGCCGAGGTGGTCGCAGTGGTCTACGCCGACGTCGACAGGTCGCTGTGGTGGGCCGCCGAGTGGTCGGTCCGGGCCCAGCTCGAACACCTCGGAGTGGAGCAGCCGTGACCTGCCCGGTGTGCGGAACCGTAGCCGTGCCCGGGGCGCGGTTCTGCCACAACTGCGGGGCGGCGCTGCCGGCTGCCGCCACGCTGCCCGCGGCCGAGCGCCGCGTGGTGACCGTGCTCTTCGGTGACCTCTCCGACTTCACCTCCTGGTCGGAGGACCTGGACCCGGAACGGGTCGGTGCGGTCACCGACCGGGTGCTGGCGGCCCTCGCGGGCGCGGTCAAGACCTTCGGCGGGCACGTCGACAAGCTCACCGGCGACGGGATCATGGCGGTCTTCGGCGCCCCGGTCGCGCACGAGGACGACGCCGAGCGGGCGGTCCGCGCGGCGCTGTCCATGCAGCGTGCGGTGCGGCGGGTGCTCGACGACGAGCGCGGCGGCGGCGCGCCGCTGGGCCTGCGCGTCGGCCTCAACACCGGAGACGTCATCGCCGGCATCCAGGCGGCGATCGAGTACACGGTCATCGGCGACACGGTGAACACCGCCGCCCGGCTGGCCGACGCCGCCGCGGTCGGCGCGGTCTACGCCGGTGCGCGCACCTCCGCGGCCACCCGGCACGTCGCCTCCTGGCGGGCGCTGCGCCCGCTGCGGCTCAAGGGCAAGCGGGAACCGGTCGAGGCGTACGAGCTGCTGGGCCTGCTCGACGCGCCCGGCACCCGGTCCGGCCTCGGTGACGAGGCGCCGTTCGTGGGCCGGGAGACCGAGATCGGCCGGATCGCCGGCCGGCTCGCCGAGGTGATCGACAGGGGCGAGCCCCGGGTGCTGCTGATGACCGCCGAGGCGGGGATCGGCAAGTCCCGGTTCGCGGCCGAGGTGGAACGCCTCGCTGCCGGCTACGACGTCGGCGCCGGGCGGTACGCGGCGCACACCGGCGCCCGCGTGCTCTCGGTACGCTGCGCGGCGTTCGGCGAGCGCCGCCGGCTGGCGCCGCTGGCCGACCTGGTCCGGGCCGCCGTCGGCCTGCCGGGCGACGCGGCCACCGCCGTCACCCGGCCGGCCGTCGAGGAGCGGCTGCGCCGCCTCGGCCAGCGCCTGTCCCGGCTCCCCGGCGACCCGCCGCCGATCGCCGTGGACCAGCTCCTGGCCCTGCTCGGGTACGCCGAACTCCCGCCCGCCACCGAGAACGGCGAGTGGAACGCGGCCGGGCCGCCGCCGGACGACGAGGCGGTGCCGACCGCCGTGGCGGACCTGCTCAGCGCGCTCGCCGGTGAGGCGCCGCTGGTGATCGTGGTGGACGACCTGCACGACGCCACCGCCGAGACGCTCAAGGCGCTGGCGCTGACCCTCAACCGGCTCAGCGGGCCGGTGCTGGTGCTGCTGCTCGGCCGCCCCGAGCTGGTACGCACCGCCGGCGCGCTGACCCGCGTCGCGGACGCCGAGGTGCACGCGCTGCCGCCGCTGCGCGGCGCGGACGCCTCCCGGTTGCTCACCAGCTACCTGTCCGGTGGCCGCATGCCCCAGACCGACGCGGACCGGCTGCTCGCCACCGCGCAGGGCAACCCGTTCTACCTGGCCGAGCTGGTCACGCTGCTGATGGAGCGCGGTGCGCTCACCGCCGGCCCGGGGCGGGGCGCCGACGTCGGCTGGCGACTCGCCCCCGGCTCGCTCGGCAGCCGCCTGCTCTCCCGCGACCTGGCCGCGGTGCTCGCGGCGCGTATCGACGCGCTGCCGCCCAACGCCCGCTCGGCGCTGCGCGACGCCGCGGTGGTGGGCGACACCGTGCCGGCGGGAGCGCTGGAGGCGTTGCGGGAGCAGCGGGTCGGACGGGACGGGCGGCCCGCCGCGGTGGCCGCCGTCGAGCTGGACCGGGCCGTGGAGGAGCTGCTGCAACGGCGCATGCTGCACCGCACCCGCAGCGGGTTCGCCTTCGCCACCCCGCTGATGCGGGAGGCCGCGTACGCCGGGGTGAGCAAGGCCGAGCTGGCCGAGCGGCACGCGGCGCTGGCCCGCTGGGCCGCGCCGGAGAGCGTCGACGAGACCGGCGGCGCCCCGGGGGGCGCGTTCACCGAGGCCGCCCGGGACGACTTCGTCGCCGAGCACGTGGAGCGGGCCACAGCGCTCGCCGACGCGGTCAAGCTGCGCCCGGACGCGCCGGCCCGGGCGGTCACCCCGCTGGGGGTGGCCGCGCTGGGCCGGGCCGCCCGCCGGTCGCTGCGGTCGGGGGAGCCGGCGCTCGCCGTCGAGTACGCCGAGCGCGCGGCCGAGCTGGCCCGCGACGGGGTGCCACCGGCGGACCGGGTGGTGCACGCCCGGGCGCTGCTCCAGATCGGCCGCCCGGCCGACGCGCTCGCGTTCGCCGAGAAGATCGCCGCGAACGCCGGCGACCCGGCCACCCGGACCGCCGCGCTGCTGCTCGCCGGGCAGGCCCAGCAGACACTCGGTGACGCCGAGCGGGCCGAGTGTAACTGGCAGGAGGCGTTGCAGGTGGCCACCGACGCCGGTCTGCCCACGCTGCGGGCCTCGGCGATGCGGCGGCTCGGCATGGCCGACTTCATCGCCGGCCGGCTCGGGCAGGCGAGCAGCCGGCTGGCCGCGTCCTACCAGGTCAGTCTCGCCGCGCGGGATCCCCGCGGGCAGGCCTGGTCGTTGCAGAACCTGGCCTGGGTGACCACCACCCGGGGCGACTTCGCCGGCACCGACGCGGTGCTCGGCCGGGCCGCCCGGCTCTTCGCCGAGCTGAAGGACCCGTACGGGCGGGCCTGGCTGCGCGGCACCACCGCGTTCGCCCGGCTGCTCGCCGGCCGGCTGCGGGAGGCGTGCCGGATGGCGCGGGTGTTCCTGCCGTTCGGGGAGCGGGTCGGCGAGGCGTGGGCGGTGGGGACGCTGCGCGCGGTCGAGGCGTACGCCACCGCCGAGCTGGGCGACCTGGCCGAGGCGGACCGGGCGGCGCGGCGCGCGTACCGGGACTTCGCCGAGGTGGGCGACGACTGGGGGCAGGGCTTCGCGCTGGTGGTGCGCGGGGTGGTGGCGCGCGGGCTGGGCGAGCCGGAACACGCGGCCGACCTGTTCACCGAGGCGCTCGAGTACGCCGACCGGACCACCCACCCGTTGCTCACCGGCATGGCCGGCACGCTGCGCGGCTTCGTGGCGCTGGACATGGGCGACCACGAGACAGCCGAGCGGGAGGCGCGGTCGGTGCTGACCCGGGTGGAGCCGCACAACCCGCAGGCGCCGGCCCAGGTCGCGCCGCGGGTGCTGCTCGCCATGGCCCGGCTCGCGGCGGGTGATCCGGGCACCGCTGTGGGGCTGCTCGCCCCGGTCGCGACCGGCGCGGCGAACGCGCCCTCGCTGCTGTTCTCACGGCGGCAGACGATGGCCCGGTACGCCGCCGCGCTGCTCGCCCACGGCCAGCGCGAGCAGGCGCTCGACTGGGCGCAGCGGTCGATCACCGCCCCGGCCGAGGACGTGCGCAGCCAGGTGGTGGCGCTGCTGGTGCTGGCCGAGGCGCTCGACGCCTGCGGTCGCCGGGCCGAGGCGCTGACGAACGCGGAGGAGGCGGTACGCCTCGCGTACGCCACCGAGCAGCGCAGTGAGCGGATCGTCGCGGACGCGCTGCGGGTCCGCCTCTCCGGCGGCTGACCGCCCGTTGTTCTGACGGTTCCGGGGATGTGTTCGTCGGTGGAGCCGGTTAGCGTGGGGCCGCGACAGTGGTGGATCGACTGCCGCCTTCCGGTGCGCGCCTGCGTCACCGGCAGACCACGCTGGGGAGGAACGATGAGGCTGCCGCGCTCGGGCGCCGGCTGGACGATCGCGGTCTTCGGGCTCCTCGCGCTGCTGCTCGGCGCGCTCGGTCTGATCTGGCCGGAGACGCAGCTGCGCCTGCTCGGCTTCGAGGTGCCGGCCGAGCGCGCTCCGGGCGACTACACCGGCACGTTCCTCACCGCGTCCTCGATGGCCTCGTTCAACATGGGGGTCTACTACCTGCTCGCCGTCGCCACCGAGTGGCGGCCGTTCTACCGGTTCACCGTGTGGTTCCGCCTGGTCACCTTCACCGTGTTCACCATCGCGGTGCTCTCCGACGTCGCGCCGGACCGCTTCTTCGCGGTCGCCGCGTGGGAGGGCCTGGGCGCGGTCGCGACGGCGGTCGGCCTGTGGTGGGACGCCCGCCGGGCGGCCGCCGCCACTGACGACTCCGTCCCGGGTCCGGTGCCGGCCACCGACACGGCGCGCTGACGGGTCCGGATCGTTGGGTATTTTCGAGTCGTGACCGAGACCCCGCCCGGCGCCCTGCGGCTGCCCATCGTGCCCGGTCTGACCGATCTGCAGGTGTTCGCCCGGGGCGGGTACGCCACCATCTACCGGGCCACCCAGATCTCGGTGGGGCGCGAGGTCGCGGTCAAGATCGAGAACCGCACGCTGGACAGCGAACGCGACCAGGCCCGTTTCCTGCGCGAGGCCCGTGCCGCCGGGCGGATGTCGTCGCACCCCCACGTGGTGGACCTGTTCGACGTCGGCGTCACCGTCGACCAGCACCCCTACCTCATCATGGAGCTGTGCGACGGCTCGTACGCCGAGCGGATGCGCACCTCGCCGCTGGGCCCGGCGGAGACCCGCGACCTCGGCGTGAAGATCGCCGACGCGCTGGCCCACTCGCACGCGGCGGGCGTCCTGCACCGCGACGTCAAGCCGGCGAACATCCTGCACTCCGAGTTCAACTCGGCCGTCCTGGCCGACTTCGGCCTGGCGGTGCTCGCCGAGTTCCGCGACTCCTCGGTGATGCTGGAGGCGCTCACCCCGGCGTACGCGCCACCGGAGACGTTCAACCACAGTCCACCCACGCCCGCAGTCGACGTCTACTCGCTGTGCGCCACGCTCTACGCGGTGATGTACGGCCGTCCGCCGCGCTGGCACTCCGAACGCAACCCGAGCCTGGTCACCGTGCTGGAGATGTTCCAGCAGCCGATCCCGGGCCTGCCCGGCGTGCCCGGTGAGCTGATCGACGTACTCCGGTTGGGCATGTCGAACGACCCGGGCGCGCGGCCCTCCGCGGTCGAACTGCGCGGCCTGCTCGCCTCGCTGCCGCTGGACGGCGCCCCGGCGACCGGCGGCCTGTACGACGGCGCCACCGGCGACCGGTTCCACCGCACCGGTGGGCCGAACCCGCGGCCGCCCGCGGACGACGACCACCCGACTGTGGCCTCGCGTGGCCGGCGCTGGCCCAAGCGCTGGTTCCTCGGCGGCGCCGGTGTGCTGGCGCTCGCCGCCTCGGCCGGTGGCGGCTGGGTGGCAGGCGGGCACACGCCGGCCGTCACGCCCACACCGGCGACCAGCGGCGTGGCCGGGGTGGCGCCGGTGCCCGGCTGCGCGTCCGCCGACGTGCGGCTGCCCGCCGGGGCGCGCTGCGCGACGGAACTGGAGTGCTTCGGTCCGGTACGGCTGCGCCGCGACCGGGCCGAGGCGAGCCGGGTGCCGTGCGACGGCCAGCACACCTGGGAGACCTACGCCGCCGGTGACCTGCCAGCCGGGCTCGCCGGGGCCCGCCACGAGACGGTCGCGGCCGACCCGGCCGTCGGGCGGGTGTGCAACGCCGACACGTTCCGGCTGGTCAGCGGCGGCAAGTCGGCGAGCGGGTGGAACCTGGAGGTGCTGCCGCCGGAGGCCGAGGCGGACCGCACCTACCGCTGTCTGGCCGGCCGGGGCGTCAACGCGCTCGCCGGCCCCACGCTCACCGGTCGCTGAGCCCGTTCACGGTCCGGCCCTGCCGGACCGACCGCGGGTCGAGCGTCTCCAGCGTGTCGGCGTCCACCGCCGTCGTCGCCCGCATGCCGCGTACCACCCGCGGGTCGAGCGTCTCCAGCGTGTCCGCGTCGATCGGCTGGCCCGCCGGCGTGCGCAGGTTCCGTACCGCGCGCGGGTCGATCGCCTCCAGCGTGTCGGCGTCCACTCCGTACCCCTGGTGGGGGACCGGCCAGGTCTCGGCCTGCGGGGCGGGCCCGCCGGTGCCGCCGGGCTGACGCGCGGCGGTGATCGTCACTCCCGTGATCATGGCGAGCAGGACGCAGACCAGGGCCAGCACGACCGACAGGATGCCGGGCGGACGCCACACGGCGAGGGTCACCACCGCCGCCACCGTCGCCAGGGACGCGACGACGGCCTTCGCCCGCGCATCGGGCTTCGGGAACGATCTCACCCGACAAGCATGGCCCAGCGCGTCCACCTGTCAACCGGCGGGATGAGACGGCTTCCCGTCACCGACGCTCCACTTCGGAGTCGCAGGTAGCGACGATCGAGAAAAAATCGTTACATCATCTGGTTGTTTGCCGTATCGATCCCCGTTTGGGGGCCACTAACGTGGGCGTCGATCCCTACAGTGACGGGGGTCGAGGTCTCCTCGACGGAACTGTTCCCCGACGGAAGGCAGCCTCATGCCCCGTGCAATCCGATCCCTGGCCGCAACCGGGATCGCCGGCGTCCTCCTCGCCGGACCGGCCGTCGCGCCCGCCGCGGCGGCGACTCCGCAACCACCCGCGCACGACCGGACCACCGCCGCCGAGGCGCGCCGGGTGGACCGCGTGCCGACGCCGAAGCTCGACTGGTACGCCTGCTACGACTACGCCGAGTGCGCCACGGTCCGGCTCCCGCTGGACTACGACAACCCGAAGGGCGCCACCACCGAGGTCGCCCTGCTCCGGGTCAAGGCCCGCGACCAGCAGCGCAAGGTCGGCAGCCTCTTCCTCAACCCGGGTGGCCCGGGTGGCTCCGGCACGAGCATCGCGCTCGCCGCGCCCTACTTCCTCGGCGACGACCTGCTCGACCGCTTCGACATCGTCGGCGTCGACCCGCGCGGCGTCGAGGCCAGTGAGAACATCAAGTGCTTCCGCTCGGTGAAGGACCAGACCCGCGCGTACGCCGGGCTGAACGTCGCGTTCCCGTGGACCAAGGCGGAGGAGAAGGCGTACGTCGCGGCGTCCAAGGCGGTCGGCAAGGCGTGCTCCACCACCGGTAAGCCGCTCACCGGCGCGGCGTCCACCGCCGAGGTGGCCCGCGACATGGACGTGCTGCGCCGCGCCGTCGGCGACAAGTTGCTCAGCTACCTCGGCTTCAGCTACGGCACCGCGCTGGGCCAGTACTACGCCAACATGTTCCCGGACCGCTTCCGCGCGCTGGTCGTCGACGGCGTGCTCGACCCGAACGCCTGGATCGGCCAGGGCAGTGCCCGCAACCAGCTCCAGGAGACGCGGCTGCGCAGCGCCGACGGGGCGTACCGGGCGCTGCGCGAGATCCTGGCCCGGTGCGGCGAGGCCGGCGCCGAGCAGTGTGCGCTGGCTTCCACCGGCAACCCGCTGGCCGCGTACGACACGGTGGCGAAGCGGCTGCGCAAGAAGCCGGTGGTGATCGAGGACCCGGACTTCGGCTCGTTCACCGTCAGCTACGCCGACTTCGTCGGTGCCACGCTCGGTGCGCTCTACGACCCGTACGGCTGGCAGTCGGTGGTGGACCTGACCGTCCAGCTCCTGGCCCTGACCGACCCGGCCGCCGGCAAGGCCGCCACCGCCACGGCCCGCAAGGCACTCGCCGCCCGCGCCGCGCAGGCACGGCAACAGCGGGGGTACGACTTCCCGTACGACAACGGGCTGGAGACGTTCCTGACCGTCGACTGCACCGACGCGTACCACCCGAAGAGCGCCGACGCCTGGCCGGCGCTGTCGGCGAAGGAGGACAAGCGGGCGCCCTACTTCGGGCGGGCGTGGGCCTGGGGCACCTCGCCCTGTGCCCGCAACACCTGGACGGTGCGGGACGAGGACGCCTGGACCGGGCCGTTCAACCGGGTCACCGCCGCCCCGGTGCTGGTGGTCGGCAACTACTGGGATCCGGCGACCAACTACCAGGGCGCGGTTAGCTCGGCGAAGCTGCTGCCGAACAGCCGCCTGCTGAGCAGCGACAGCTGGGGCCACACCGCGTACGGCACCTCGGCGTGCGTGACCGGCCGGATCGACGCGTACCTGCTCACCGGCAAGCTGCCGGCCAAGGGCACGCTCTGCGTCGGTGACGCGCAGCCGTTCCAGGAGGACGCGGCGGCCGGCCGGGCGGACGCGTCGAAGAGCGCGCTGGCCCGGGCGGGCGAGCCGAGCCGGGGCGAGCCGAAGCGGCTGCCGCCGGTGGCGACGCCGCGCCCGGCGGTCGGCACGCTGACCGTCCGCTGACGGACCCCCGGGGTACGGCGGGGGATCGGGCACCCGCCGTACCCCGGGCCCACCTCGGTCAGTAGGACTTGTCCTGGCCGAGGACGTGCTGGGCGACGAAGTTGAGGATCATCTCCCGGCTGACCGGGGCGATCCGGCCCGCCCGTACCGCGCCGAGCAGCGTCGCCACGCCGTACTCGGTGGTCATGCCGGCCCCGCCGAGCGCCTGGACGGCGGTGTCGACGGCGAGCGCTGCGGCCTCGCCTGCCGCGTACTTGGCCATGTTGCCGGAGATGCCGGCCTCCAGGTCGCGGCCCGCGTCGTAGAGCGTGGCCGCCTTGTGGATCATCAGCCGGGCCAGCTCGACCTGCACTGCGGCGTGCGCCAGCGGGTGCGAGACGCCCTGGTGGGAGCCGATCGAGCGTCCGCCCCACACCTTGCGGGTAGCTGTGTAGTCGCTTGCCCTCTCGATCGCGTACCGGCCGGTGCCGGCGCCCATCGCGGCAACAGTGATGCGCTCCGGGTTGAGCCCGGCGAACAGGGCGGGCAGCCCGGCGTCGAGCGACTCGCCGACGAGCGCGTCGGCGGGGAGCCGGACGTCGTCGAGGAAGAGCAGGAACTGGTTCTCCGGCGACAGGATCTCCATGTCCAGCTTGGACTTCTCCAGGCCGGGCGCGTCGGTCGGCACGATGAACAGCGCCGGCTTCAACTTCCCGGTGGACGCGTCCTCGGTACGAGCGACCACGAGGACGTGCCCGGCCTCGTCCACCCCGGAGATGTAGATCTTCCGGCCGCTGAGCAGCCAGTCGTCGCCGTCGCGGCGGGCCACTGTGGCGAGGCGGTGGAAGTTCGATCCGGCGTCCGGCTCGGTGATCGCGAAGACGATCTTCTGGGAGCCGTCGGCGAGGCCGGGGAGGTGCTTCTTGCGCTGCTCCTCCGTACCGTGCTTGTTGATGATCGTGGCGGCGATGGCGGGGGAGACCACCAGGAGCAGCAGCGGGCAGCCGGTCGCGGCCAGCTCCTCGCACACCAGCGCCAGCTCGGTGATGCCGCCGCCCCCGCCGCCGTACTCGGTGGGGATGTTCACGCCCAGGTAGCCCAGCCGCCCGGCCTCGTGCCACAGCTCGGTGGTGTGCTCGCCGGACCTGGCCTTCTCGACGAAGTAGGAGTGGCCGTACTTGCGGCCCAACGCCCGTACGGCGTCGCGGAGCTGGTCCTGCTCGGGGGTCAGGTCGAAGTTCACTGCGGGTCCTCCTCGGGGTCCACCACGGCAAGTACGGCACCCGTCTCGACCTGGCCGCCGGCCGGCACCGGCAGCTCCGTCACCACGCCGTCGGCGGGGGCGAGCACGGGATGTTCGAGCTTCATCGCTTCCAGCGTCAGCAGCAGGTCACCGGCAGCGACCCGCTGACCGACCTCGACGTGTACCCGGGTCACCGCGCCGGGCAGCGGCGCGAGCAGCGACCCGGCCGCCAGCTCCGCGGTGGGCAGGGGCAGGCGGGGCAGTTCGGTGAGGCTCGCCGCCCCGTCCGGGCCGTCCACGAAGACCGACGACCCCACCCGGTGTACGCGGAAGGCCCGCCGCACCCCGTCCACGTCGAGCACCACCCGGCCCGGGGTGGCAGTCACCAGCTCGACCACCGGCAGCTCGGTGTTAACAGAGGACCCTTCCTCTACCGGATCCGTTAGGAGGGGGCCCTTCCTTCCCCACTCGGCGAGGCCGCCGGTGCGGTCGAGGCGGTAGTGCACCTCGATCTCCTCGCCGTCGCCGACGGTGAACCGGGTGACCTGCGGGAAGGACGGCACGTTGCGCCAGCCCGACGGCAACCCGGCCAGCACCGGGGCGGCGGCCCGGCGCTCGGCGGCCCCGGACAGCGCCGCCGCCAGTGCCGCCACCGGAAGCTGCTCCGCCGGCAGCAGTGGCGCGAACACCTCCGGGTGCCGGTCCAGGAAGCCGGTGTCGAGGTCCACGGCGGTGAACTCCGCGCTGCGCAGCACACGGACCAGCAGGTCCCGGTTGGTGGCCACGCCGTGCAGTTCGGCGCGGGCCAGCGCGCCGGCGAGCGCGCGGGCCGCCTCGGTGCGGGTGGGCGCCCAGGCGACGAGCTTCGCCAGCATCGAGTCGTAGTGCACGCTCACCGTCGAGCCGTCCACGACGCCGGAGTCCAGGCGCAGGCCACGGGCCGGGCCGAACTCGGCTGCCACCCCGGGGATCGCGAACCGGTGCAGCGTGCCGGTGGCCGGGCGGAAGCCCTGAGCCGGGCCCTCGGCGCACAGCCGTACCTCGATGGCGTGGCCGTCGGCCGGAGGCGTGGTGGTGACCGGCAGCGGCTCGCCCTCGGCGACGAGCAGTTGCAGCCGGACCAGGTCCAGCCCGGTGGTCAGCTCGGTGACCGGATGTTCCACCTGGAGGCGGGTGTTCATCTCCAGGAAGTGCACCTGCCCGCCCGGCGCGAGCAGGAACTCCACGGTTCCCGCGCCGACGTAGTCGACAGCCCGCCCGGCCGCCACCGCCGCCTCGTGCAACTCCGCGCGCACGTCTTCGGGCAGCACACCCGGTGCCTCCTCGACGATCTTCTGGTGGCGGCGCTGGATCGAGCAGTCGCGTACCCCGAGGGCCACGACGGTGCCGTGGGTGTCGCCGAAGATCTGCACCTCGACGTGGCGACCGCGTTCCACGTACCGCTCGATGAAGACGGTGCCGTCGCCGAACGCCGCCGCGGCCTCGCGGCGAGCGCCCGCGACGGCCTCGGCCAGCCCGGCGGCGTCGCGGACGATCCGCATGCCCCGGCCGCCGCCACCGGCGGCGGCCTTGACCAGCACCGGGAAGGCGGTGACCTCGGCCGGGTCGGTCCAGGTGGGCAGCATCGGCACGCCCGCGTCGGCGAGCAGCGCCTTGGCGGCCATCTTGTCGCCCATCGCGGCGATCGCCTTGGCCGACGGCCCGACCCAGGTCAGGCCCGCGTCGGTCACCGCCGCGGCGAACTCGGCGTTCTCGGCCAGGAAGCCGTAGCCGGGGTGGACGGCGTCAGCGCCGGAGCGCCGGGCCGCGTCCAGGATGGCGTCGATGCGCAGGTACGTCTCGGCCGGCGTGTTACCCGGCAGCCGGACGGCCTGGTCGGCGTCGGCCACGAACGGCGCGTCGGCGTCCGCGTCGGAGTGCACGGCGACGGTGGCCACGCCGAGGGCGCGGCAGGTGGCGAAGACCCGGCGGGCGATCTCGCCCCGGTTCGCAACCAGAAGTTTGTTGATCATCCGCGCTGAGCCTGCCTTTCGTTCGCGACTGCGGGACTCCGCTTCGCTGCGTTCCTCGCGCTCACGGTGCCTGCCTTTCGTTCGCGACTGCGGGACTCCGCTTCGCTGCGTTCCTCGCGCTCACAGGTCACATCCGGAAGACGCCGAAACCGTCGGCGCCCTTCACCGGTCCGTTGTGGATCGCCGACAGGCACAGCCCGAGGACGGTACGGGTGTCCCGGGGGTCGATCACCCCGTCGTCGTAGAGCCGCCCGGACAGGAACAGCGCCCCGGACTGCGACTCGATCTGTTGCTCGACCATCATCCGCATGGCGGCGTCGGTGTCCTCGTCGTACTCGCGTCCCCGGGCGGCGGCGGCCTGCCGGGCCACGATGGACAGCACACCGGCGAGCTGCGCCGGGCCCATCACCGCCGACTTCGCGTTCGGCCAGGTGAACAGGAACCGGGGCTCGTACGCCCGGCCGCACATGCCGTAGTTGCCGGCGCCGTAGGAGGCGCCCAGATTGACCGTCAGGTGCGGCACTTTCGAGTTCGACACCGCGTTGATCATCAGGGCGCCGTGCTTGATGATGCCGCGCTGCTCGTACTCGGTGCCGACCATGTAGCCGGTGGTGTTCTGGAGGAAGACCAGCGGTGTGTCAGCCGCGTTGGCGAGCTGGATGAACTGGGCCGCCTTCTGCGCCTCCTGGCTGAACAGCACGCCCCGGGCGTTCGCGAGTACGCCGACCGGGTAGCCGTGCAGCTCGCCCCAGCCGGTGACCAGCGCGGTGCCGTAGCCGGGCTTGAACTCGTCGAACGCGCTGTCGTCGAGCACCCGGGCCAGTACCTCGCGCGGGTCGAACGGCACCTTCAGGTCGGCGCTGGCGATGCCGAGCAGCTCCTCCGGGTCGTACCGGGGCGGCAGCGGGTGGGGGTTG
>NZ_LEKG01000131.1:0-21889 GCF_001029515.1 Micromonospora sp. RV43
GCGCGGGGGGCGGTTGCGGCGGCCGCGGGTGAGCAGCACCACCAGCAGCACGATGCCGCCGACCACCACGAGGCAGCAGAGCAGGCCGAGGATGCCGAACCCGCCACGGGACCGCCGGCGCGCCGCCTCCACCACGATCTCGCCGGTGCCGGACGACGCCCAGGCCGCGACCGGTACGAAGACCGAGAGCACGACCGTACCGAGGACCGCGCCCAGGCGGCCCCACCACTTGTTCCATGCAGACATGTCCCCATCCTCGCCGAGGCCTGCAACCGGGGCACGGCGGACAGGGCGGATGTCTCCGGACACGTCGCGTCGTCGCCGCAGGCCGGGTGGCTTCACTCACGATTAGCCGTCCATTTGGACTGTTACGGTTTCCTGGTGACCTCCTCCCCGCCCTCGGTCCCCGCACCGGCCCTCGCCGGGAAGCGGGAATGGGCTGCCCTCGTGGTACTCGTCCTCGTGGTCCTTCTCCTGGCCGTCGACGGGACGGTCCTCTACCTCGCGGTCCCGTCACTGACCGAGGACATCGGGCCCACCGCCACGCAGATCCTGTGGATCGGGGACATCTACGCCTTCGTGCTCGCCGGGCTCCTGATCACGATGGGCAACCTGGCCGACCGGATCGGCCGCAAGCGCCTGCTGATGATCGGCACTGTGGGGTTCGGCTCGGCGTCCGTGCTGGCGGCCTTCGCCTCCACCCCGGAGGTGCTGATCGCGGCCCGTGCGCTTCTCGGCCTGGCCGGCGCCACATTGATGCCGTCGACGCTCTCCATCGTCCGGTCGATGTTCGCCGATCGCGCTCAGCGCGCCCGGGCCATCGCGCTCTGGTCGGCCGGGGCGACCGCCGGGACCGCGCTCGGCCCGCTGGTGGGCGGCGCGCTGCTGGAGCGCTTCTGGTGGGGATCGGTCTTCCTGATCAACGTGCCGGTCATGGTGCTGGCGCTGGTGGCGGGACGGCTGCTCCTGCCGGAGTCGAAGGGCGAGGCGCCGGCGCGGATCGACGTGGGTTCCTCGGCGCTGTCCATCGTCACGATCGTCCCGCTGGTCTTCGCCCTCAAGCGTCTGTTCAGTGACGGCGTCGACGCCCTCACCGTGGCAGCCACCGCTGTCGGGCTGCTGGCCGGATGGTGGTTCGTGCGGCGGCAGAACCGGCTGGCGGTGCCGCTGCTCGACGTCTCGCTGTTCAAGGTGCCGGCGTTCTCGGGCGCGCTTGCAGCCAACGTGCTGGCCATCTTCGGGTTCCTGGGGCTGCTGTTCTTCTTCTCCCAGTACCTCCAGCTGGTTCGCGGCTTCGGCCCCCTGAAGGCCGGCGCCGCCGAGCTGCCCGGGACACTCGCCGCGGTGCTCGTCGTGGCACTGATCGGCGTCCTGCTGTCGCGGCTGGGGGCGGGCCGCGCGATCGGGCTGGGACTGCTGGTCGCCGCCGTCGGGCTCGCCGTCATGGGGACGAGCGTCGACCTCCGGAGCTACTGGGGCCTGGGCATCGGCCTCGCCGTCATCGGGCTCGGCATCGGTGTCGCCATGACGCTCTCGACGGACGCCGTCGTCGGCGCCGTCCCGGAGCGGCGCGCGGGCGCCGCGTCGGCGGTGGCCGAGACGGCGTACGAGCTGGGCGGCGCGCTCGGCATCGCCGTCCTCGGCTCGTTGCACGGGCTGCTCTACCGTTCGTCGCTGACGCTCCCCGCCGGGACCACCGCCGCCGATCGGGCGCTGGCGGAGGACTCCCTGGCCGCGGCCGTGTACGGGTCACCGGCGCCCGGCGTCGTGGCCGCTGCGCAGGACGCCTTCGCCCAGGCGATGCAGTCCGCCACCTTCGTCGCCGCCGTGATCCTGGTCGGCGCCTCGGTGGTGGCCTGGAAGGTCATCCCCTCCGAGCCCGTGTCTGCTGGAGGTGCTCGTGCCGGCCACTGACCGTCGTCCGATCCGCGATCGTGCACGCACCCGGCGGGCCGTGCTGGACGCCGCCGAACGGGTGGTCACCCGGCACGGCGCCAACGTCAGCCTGGCCGCCATCGCCCGGGAGGCGGGTGTCACCAAGAGCGGCCTGATGCACCACTTCCCGTCCCGGGAGGACCTGTTCGCCGCACTGGTCGAGCAGGTGATCACCCGATTCTGGGAGGAGGTGAACGCCCACGTCGACCCCGGCGACGACCGGCCCGGCGCCTTCACCCGTGGTTATGTGCGCGCCCTCACCGGGGACAGCGCGTACCTGGCGGAACTGAACAGCGCCACCGGCCTGCTCGCGCAACTCGGGATCGCCAGCATGGAGCACGTGCTCGCGGTGGATCCCGAGGACCCGGCGCGCTGGAACCGCGCCTTCGAGGCCGACGGCCTGCCACCGGGCCGCGTCTGGGCCGTCCGGTACGCCGCGGAGGGACTCGCCATCGGCATCGGCACCGCCTATGTCACTGACGAGCAGCTCCGGCTGGCCCGCGCGGAACTGCTCGCCCTCACCGAGACGGCCCCGGAATGAGTTCAGGCCCGGAATCCGTGGATTCCGGGCCTGAACCTTGGTAGCGGGGACAGGATTTGAACCTGCGACCTCTGGGTTATGAGCCCAGCGAGCTACCGAGCTGCTCCACCCCGCGTCGGCTCACAAAGCTTATCGCACCCCGATCCTGGAGATCAGCCGGGTACCCGGATCCGCTGCCGACCGTTCCCGGGGCGCCTCGGGCAGGAACGGCGAAGGGCCCCGGAGAGAACTCCGGGGCCCTTCGTCACGAGTAGCGGGGACAGGATTTGAACCTGCGACCTCTGGGTTATGAGCCCAGCGAGCTACCGAGCTGCTCCACCCCGCGTCGGCTCGACAACCGTAGCGCACCGACCCGGGCGGGCGCAAAACGGGTACTCAGTCCAGCCACCGCCGGATCGCCTCGACCGCCCACCGGCTGTCCGCGTCGAACTGGGCGCGCTGGGTCGAGGTGCTCTCCCAGCCCTGTTCCCACAGCACCGTCACCACGTCGCCGGAGCGCACCGCGCGTACCAGGTGCACCTCGTCGCCGCCGCTCGGATCGCCGTTGGCGTCCCGGTACGGCGTCCGCGTCTCGAACAGCACCGACTCGTCGCCGTACCCGCTGTCGGGCAGCAGACGCTGCCGCACCGTCACCGGCGGCGTGCCCCGGGCGGGCTGCTCGGGGCACGCCCGTACCGCCCCGCGCAGCTCGGCCAGCGCCGCGCCGGCGCCGCCGGACCGGTAGATCGTGATGCTGTGCCGGTAGTTGCCGGACGGCACCTCGTCTGCCGGTGCGCCGGCCCGCCGGTACGGCAGCGACCGGGCCCGCTGCGCGACCACCCGCTCGTCGCCGGGCGTCGCGCCGCACAGCACCGGCAGGACCGGTCCCGGGCCGAAGTAGTTGCCGGTGCCGGCGTCGTTCGCGGCGGGCAGCACGAAGAACGCCCGGTCCGGGATCGTGGTCGGGGTCGCCGCGGCCGGAGGCGTGGTGGTCACGATCGGACTGCGCGAGCCGGAGGTACGGCCGACGGTCGGCGGCGGCGTGGTGGGCGACGGCGCGACCGAGGGCGCGGCTGCCGACGGCCGCGGGGTGGGCGTACCCGCGGGGGGTGGAACCGGGACGGGCCCTGGCCCGGCGGCGAGCACCAGCCGGCTTCCGGCCACCGTGCCGGCGACCAGCCCGGCGGCGGCCAGGACGGTGATCGCGGCGCGGCGCCGGGCCCAGCGGTCGGCGCTGCGGCGCAGCCGGTCCGGTGCCGGCAGCACCCGCTCGTCGGTGTCGGCGGCGAGGGACCGGTAGTAGCGGTGCAGTTCACGCGACATCGTTGACCTCCAGCTCCTCGGCGGCGACGCCGGGCAACAGCTCGGCCAGCCGGGCCCGTCCCCGGGACAGCCAGGACTTCACAGTGACGGTGGGCACGCCGGCCTCCCGGGCGATCTCCTCCACCGGCAGGTCGAACAGGTAGTGCAGGGCGAGCGCCTGCCGGTGCCGGGGCGGGAGCTGCCGCAGCGCCGCGACCAGCAGCACGGTGTCCTCGCCGGGCGGTCCGACATCGGGTGGCGGGCCGGTGCGGCTGGCCGCGAGGCGCCACCCGCGCAGCCGCCGGAACCGGTCGGTCGCCAGCCGGCTGATCACCAGCCGCAGCCACGCCTCCGGCGCGGGATGGCCGGCGAGCTTCGCCCACTGCCGCCAGGCCCGGGCGTACGCCTCCTGCACGAGATCCTGGGCCTCGGCCGGGTCGCCGGCCACCGCGTAGCCGTACCGGACGGCCCGCCCGGACGTGCTGCGGTAGAAGTCGTCGAAGCTGTCCGCGTCCCGCATGTGCCCTCCCGCCCCCACACGTTCACCTGCACTGTTGACGGCGCGGCGGGGTGCGGGGTTGCGGCCGGGGAGTCCGCTTCACGACACGAGCCCGTGGCCCGGGTGACCGTTGCGGTCCCGGACCACGGGCTCGTGGTGTCAGCTCGGCGTCAGCCGCCCGGTGTCGGCGCGGGGGACGTCGGCGCCGGTGGCGAGACGCTGCCCGACGGCGCCGGGTTGCCCGAGCCGTTCGCCGCGGCCTGGGCCTGCTGGAACGCGCTCATCGCCTCGTCCAGCGCCTTCAGCGCACGCCCGTACCGCTCGAAGTCGCCGGACGTCTGCGCGGCCTTGACCTCGGCGATCGCGGTCTGCACCCGGGCAGCCGCCTGGGCCAGCTCCCCGCTCATCGGCGGCGGCGTGTTGTTGTTGTCGCCCCCGGTGGGCGGCGGCGTGGGGTTGTCGTCGGTGCTGGGCGGCGGGTTGTTGTTCGGCGCCCGCTTGCCCTGCTCGACGAGCTGTTTGATGCCGTCGCTGAGGTTGTTGGCGAGCACCACGTACGAGCCGCCGTCACCGTAGGAGAGCAGCACCTTCTGCAACAGCGGGTACGCGTCCTGGCTGCTGCTCTTCACGTACACCGGCTCGACGTAGAGCATGCCGTCGGCGAACGGCAGCGAGAGCAGGTTGCCGTACTGCACCTGCGCCTGGTTGGACGAGAGCAGGTTGAGCTGCTGCCGGATGTCACCGTTGTTGGTCATCTGCTGGTGCACCTGCGTCGGCCCGGAGATCCGGGTCTGGTCCGGCAGCTCCAGCACCTCCAGCTTCGGCTGCCCGTCGACGTACGACCCGGAGACCAGCGCGGCGAGGTTCTGCCGCCCGTTCGGGGTGACCGCCGAGGTCAGCTGGAAGCGTGGACCGTCCTGCCCGGGGAACTGGGTGAACAGGTAGTACGGCGGCTGCTTCTGCCCGCTGTCCGGCGCGTCCGGCACGTTCGGCACCTGCCAGAAGTCCTGGCCGGAGTAGAAGTCGCCGGGGTCGGTGACGTGGAACTTGGTCAGCAGGTTGCGCTGCACCTTGAACAGGTCGGCCGGGTAGCGGAAGTGCTCGGCCAGCTCGGCCGGGATGTCGCCCTTGGGCAGCACCAGGTCGCCGCCGAACGCCTTGTTCCACGCCTTGAGCACCGGGTCGGTGTCGTCGTACGAGTAGAGCTTGACCGTGCCGTCGTACGCGTCGACAGTCGCCTTCACCGAGTTGCGGATGTAGTTGACGTTCTCCCGGGCGAGCTGGAACGTGCCCCGGCCGGTCAGCTCGTCGGCGGTCTCGGCCTGGAGGTTGACCCGCTCGGCGTACGGGTAGGTCGCGGCCGTGGTGTAGCCGTCGATGATCCACAGGACGCGCCCGTCGACCACCGCCGGGTACGGGTCGCCGTCGAGCGTGAGGAACGGCGCGACCTTCTCCACCCGGTCGCGCGGGTTACGCACGTACAGCAGCTTCGAGTTCTCGTTGACCGCCTCGGAGAGCAGGAAGTTCGACTCCTGCTCCTTGATCGCGTAGAGCAGCCGGCGCGGGAACGAGCCGATCTTGACGCCGCCCTCACCGGTGTAGGTGTAGTACTGCTCGCCGCCGGTGGAGGTGGGCCGGTCGAACTCGACGTTGCGCTCGCCGGTCTGCCCGACGATCGCGTAGTCGTCCGGCTCCATCCGCTCGCCGTAGTAGATCCGCGGCTGCTGGGCCGGGATCTCCTCGGCCGGCGCGGAGCACGCCTCCTGTGCCTTGTCGCCGAGGAAGCCGGAGACGAAGTACGGCTGGCCGCCGCAGACCACCTGGTTCGCCGGGGCGGCCACCAGGCCGTACCCGTGGGTGTAGACGGTGTGGCGGTTGATCCAGTTGCTCTGCTGGTCGGTCAGCTCGCCGTAGTTGATCTCACGGACGCCGACCACGTAGTCGGAGGTCTTGTCCTTGACCGAGTACCTGTCGATGTCCAGCTTCGAGCCGAAGTCGTAGAAGCCGCGGACCTGCTGGAGCTGCGTGTACGTCTCGGAGACCAGCTGCGGGTCGAGCAGCCGGATGTTCGACACCACTGACGTGTCGGTGGCCAGGCTGGCGGGTGGAACGAGGTTGCTGGCCGCGTACGGTGTGGTCTTCGTGCCGTCGAGGCTGAACGCGGTGCGGGTGGCCTTGATGCTGCGTTCGATGTACGGCGCCTCCTTGTCCCGGGCGCTCGGCTTGACCTCGAACGTCTGCACGGCCCACGGGTAGATGCCGCCGATCGCCACCGCGGAGACGCCCAGCAGGGCCAGCGAGATGCCCGGCCAGACCAGGTTCCGCATGACGGCGTTGGAGAACACGATGATCGCCAGCGCCACCAGGACGGAGATCCAGGCGAGGATCTCCTTCGCCGGGAGCAGCGCGTTCACGTCGGCGTAGCCGGCGCCGTAGAGCTTGGCGCCCTCGTTGTACTCCAGCAGCATGGCCCGCCGGTCCAGCACGTAGGCGACGGCCTTGAGCAGCACGAACACGGCTACCAGCGTGCTGAGGTGGGCGCGGGCGGCGTTCGTCATCCGGTCGCCGACGCCCTGGAGGCGCACGCCGCCGAAGATGTAGTGCACCGCCAGCGCGCCGAGCAGCGACAGCACCACGACTGTGAAGCCGACGCCGAGCAGGTAGCGCCAGAACGGGAGCTGGAAGACGTAGAAGCCGACGTCGACGCCGAACTCCGGGTCCTTCACGCCGAAGTCGCCGCCGTTGCGGAACAGCAGCCACTGACCCCAGCGGCTCTGCGCGGAGAGGCCGGCGAACAGCCCGACGACGGCGGCGGCGAGCGCGATCCAGGTGCCGAGCCGCGGGCTCAGCAGCATCCGGTAGCGCTCCAGCGTGGCCTGCTCGGCCGAGTGCGGACGCATCTTGGGCCGCAGCCGGTGGGCCAGCCAGAGGTTGCCGCCGACGAGCAGCGCCATGCCGACGCCGACAACGAGGAACAGCAGCAGGCGGGTGGCGAGCACGCCGGTGAAGACCTGGGTGTAGCGGACCTCGTCGAACCAGAGCCAGTCGGTCCAGGCGTTGACGCCCCACCCGAGGAGGGTGAACAAGATGAACACCCCGATCAGGACACCGATGGTGACGCGTCCGCGCCGGCTCATCCTCGGTAAGGGACTGCTACGCATGACCACTGTTGGCTCCGCACGCTCGATGTGATCGGCTCCGACCAGGCACCAAGAGTACGGGGTGTTCCTGAGCACGTCGGGTCAAGGTCACGTCACGATCCGCCCGCCGGCCGCCGCCCGGCCCGCCTCAGCAGCGCGTCGGCTGTCCCCCGGCGCGCAGCGTCTCGAGTGCCTTCAATGCCTCACCCAGCGTGGCGACCCTCAGCAGCGGCAGTCCCGGCTGCGGGTTGCGGACCGCCTCGGCGCAGTTGTCGGCGGGCACCAGGAACGCCTTCGCGCCCGCGTCCTTGGCGCCGACCAGCTTCTGCGCGATGCCGCCGATCGGACCGACGCGACCCTCGTCGTCGATGGTGCCGGTACCGGCGATGATCTTCCCGCCGGTGAGGTCGGCCGGCTCCAGCTTGTCGATGATGCCGAGCGAGAACATCAGCCCGGCGCTCGGCCCGCCGATGTCACCCAGGTCGATCTTCAGGGTGAACGGGTGCGGCTGCTGCTGGTCGATCTCCACACCGATGCGCGGCCGGCCGTCCTGCTCGCGGCTGGTCACCGTCGCCGTACCCGGTGTGTCACCCCGGGTGTAGCCGATCGTCAGCGCGGTGCCCGCGGGCTTCGCCCGGATCAGCTCGGTGAGCTTGGCCGCGCTCGTCACCGGCACCCCGTCGACCGACGTGACCACGTCGTCGGGGCGCAGCACGTCGACCGACGGGCCGCCCGGCGTGACCGCCTTGACCAGCACCTTGATCGGGTAGCCCAGCTCGCGCAGCGCCGCCGTCTCGGCGCTGGTCTGCGAGTTCTGGAAGTCCTCCGCGTTGCGCTTCTCGACCTCTTCCTGCGACTCCCCCGGCGGGTAGACCAGCTCCCGCGGCACCACCGCCTCGTCCGAGGAGAACCATCCGGCCAGCGCCGACCGCAGCCGCACGGTCGGCTGCACACCGACAGTGGTGAGCCGGAGCTGACCGGCGGAGGTGGACGTCGCGCGGCCGGTCACCTGGATGACCTCCTTGCCGTCCTCACTGCCCAGCGTGTTCACCGTCGGACCCGGGCCGAGCACCACGTACGGCAGCGGCACGCTCAGCACGCCGACGCTGAGCAGGGCGGTGAGCAGGGCACCGAGGAGGACGGTCACGCCGCGACGTCTCATGGGCCAGAGCGTACCGATCCGTCCCCTGCCATCCGGCGCGGTGACCGGCGGACTTCGCCCTCAGCGCAACGCCGAGTGGCACGACCTGCGGCGGGCCCCGCGTACCGTAGACGTCGTGCCTGATATTCCGTTCGGCTTCGCGCTCCCGGGTGGTCAACCACCGGACCCCAACGATCCCGCGGCGATGCAGCAGTTCATGTCGCAGTTGCAGCACCTGCTCTCGGCGCCGGGCAGCGGGCCGGTCAACTGGGACCTCGCCCGGCAGGTAGCCGCCAGCCAGCTCGCCGCCGCCGGCGACCCGGCGGTGTCGCCGTTCGAACGCAACGCGGTCGAGGAGGCGCTGCGCATCGCCGACCTCTGGCTGGAGCCGGCGACCTCGTGGCCCTCCGGCATCCGCACCTCGGTCGCCTGGAACCGCAACGAGTGGATCTTCAAGACGCTCGACGTGTGGCGCAAGCTCTGCGACCCGGTGGCCAGCCGGATGGTCGGCGCGATGGGCGACCTGGTGCCGCCGGAAGCCCGCGCCCAGCTCGGCCCGATGCAGTCGATGGTCGCCACGCTCGGCGGCGCCCTCTTCGGCGGCCAGCTCGGCCAGGCGCTCGGCTCGCTCGCCGCCGAGGTGCTCTCCGCCGGTGACATCGGCCTGCCGCTCGGCCCCGCCGGCACCGCCGCGCTCGTCCCCGCCAACATCAAGGTGTACGGCGAGGGCCTGGAGCTGCCCGAGGACGAGGTACGCCTCTACGTGGCCCTGCGCGAGGCCGCCCACCAGCGGCTGTTCCAGCACGTGCCGTGGCTGCGCGGGCACGTGCTGACCGCGGTGGAGAACTACGCCGCGGGCATCCGGGTCAACCGGGAGGCGATCGAGGAGGCGATGGGCCGGGTCGACCCGACCGACCCGGAGTCGATGCAGGCGATCGCGCTGGAGGGCATCTTCACGCCCGAGGACACGCCCGCCCAGAAGGCGTCGCTGGCCCGGCTGGAGACCGTACTGGCCCTGGTCGAGGGCTGGGTCTGCCACGTCGTCGACAGCGCCGCCGGGGACCGCCTCCCCAACGTGGTACGCCTCGGCGAGGCGTTCCGCCGCCGCCGCGCCGCGGGTGGCCCGGCCGAGCAGACGTTCGCCGCGCTGGTCGGCCTCGAACTGCGGCCCCGCCGCCTGCGTGAGGCGACGGTGCTGTGGGCGGCGCTGACCGAGCACCGCGGCATCGCCGGCCGGGACGCGGTCTGGGGCCACCCGGACCTGCTGCCCTCCGACGACGACTTCGCCGCCCCGGAGGCGTTCGCCACGACGAGCACCGACCTCGACGACGAGCTGGCGAACTTCGACTTCTCCGCCCCCGGCGCCCCGGAGGAGAAGTCCCCCGGCGAGGACGACGACAAGCACTGACACCGCCCACCCCGTCGATCTTGCAGTTGTGGCCCTCGGAATGTCCTGAAAGCGGCTTCTGTCGGGTACCAAACTGCAAGATCGGCGGGCCGGGAACGGAGGGTGGGGGTCAGACGGGGCGGCCGGACAGCAGGGCGCGCGTCGCCTCCCAGCCCTCGACGGCCGGATCGAGTGCGGCCAGGTCAGCCGGGCCGCGCATCCGGTGCCAGCTGGCGGTGACCGCCACGTCGCCCGGGCTCGGTGCCGCCCGTCGCACCTCGGCCGGCGCTGTGGTGTCCAGGTCCAGCGCCGGCAGCCACGCCGGTACGGGCAGTCGCGCCGCCACTCCCAGCAGCCCGGTTCCGCTCCCCTCGACCGGGGCCACCGCCACCGGCCGGGTGGTGAGCGGCCGGAGCAGCTTGCCGAGCGTCAGACCGGGCACGTCCGGCGCGTCCGCCGCCACCACCGCCACCTGGTCGTAGCCGGCCGCCCCGCCGTCCCGGGCCGCCCGGTCACCGGCCAGCGCCGTGAACACCGCGTTCGGCGTGGGCTCGGGCACCTCGTACACCTGGGTGCCGGGCCAGACCACGGCGTCGGCCAGCCATCGGTCCCGGCTGGTGACCGCCACCGCGGTCTCCAGCTCGTTCAGCGTGGCGAGCAGGTCCACCACGTCCTCGGCGAGCGCGGTACGCCATCGCGCCGGATCGATTCCGGGCGGCGTCCAGGTCACCGGGCCGAGCAGCGCCACCACCACACGTCGCGACATTCGCCGACCTTAACCCCCGCCCCACCCGCGTCCGTTCACGATCATGAGGTTGGCGGTGACGAAGCGGACGAAACGCCAGGCCAACTTCATGATCGACCGCGATGGGCGGTGGTCAGGGGATGGCGGCGGTGGCGGCCACGCCCTCCAGGTAGCCGCGGGCGCGCTCCGACCTCGGGTAGCGGGCGACCAGCGCCCAGAAGTCGGCGTTGTGGCTGGGCACGATGAGATGCGCCAGCTCGTGCAGCAGCACGTAGTCGATCACCCAGTCGGGCATGTCCTGGACCCGGTGCGAGATCCGGATGGTGCGGTCGGCGGGCGTACAGGAACCCCAGCGGCCGTTCTGGTTGGTCACCCAGCGGACGCTGGCCGGCGCCGCAGCCGACCCGTGTTCGGGCAGGTAGAGGTCGATCAGGCGAGTGGCGCGGGCGAGCAGTTCGGCATCCGAGCGGGCCAGCCGTCCCTCGCGGGCGGCGAGCCGGGCGAGCATCCGGTCGACCCACTCGCTCTCCTCGGCCCGGGAGAACTGGTCGGGGATCAGCACGACGACGCGCTCACCGTCCCGGTACGCGGACACCGTGCGCCGCCGACGCTGGCTGCGCCGCACCTCGACGACGGGCTTCCGCGTCACGGCCATTACCGGTCCGCGCAGCCTCGGTTGACTGTCACGATGGAAAGCTAATGCGTACTGACCAGGACTCCGCAAGAGTCAACACGACGACACGCGCCCGGAAAGTGGCGGTTGATTGTCAGGAGTCCGGAAAAAATTCTTTGCGACGGTAGCTGACCATCACCTGACCGACCCTGTTCACGTTAAGTGATCTACGACGGGTGACTGTCGGGGGGCCGCGCGAAGCGGATCTGGGTGCATTCATCCGGCGTGTCCGCGCGAAACTGACTTATCCGACGTTACTCGGCATGCACACTCTCGACGTCGACTTGCTCACAGAGTCGGCGTACAGCTGACATGGAACCGCCCAGACCTGGGTAGGGTCCGCCAACCACGGTCAGGTGACTGACCGCGGAGAACCCCCGGCGCCGGTGCCACGCGTGGGCCGCCGCAGGGAGACCCGCCGGGACACCTCCGGCGGACGAGACGAGGAGGCTACCGTGGCCGACCAGGCCCAGACCTACAACGGTTACTGCGTGAAGTGCAAGGAGAAGCGGGACTTCGAGGGGCACGTGGAGGTCTCGAAGACCGGCATGAACATGGCCAAGGGCAAGTGCCCGGTGTGCGGCACAACAGTGAACCGCATCCTGGGCAAGGCCAAGGTCTGACCCGTACGGCAGAAACGGAGGAGGACGGCCGTCGGCCGTCCTCCTCCGTCGTGTAGCCGACACAGTTACCGGCTGGTTGTGGAAAACCGGCGAGATCCTGTGGACAACGCTGGCCACGGCTCGCCGCACCTGTGGACAACGAGCGACGGAGCGCGTGGAGACGGTCACGATCAGTGGCGTGACCGATCCGACACCGCTCGTCCGTCCCGTCCTGCTGCCCGGCCTGACCCGGCTCTGGCGCGACCGGCACACGCTCCAGCTGGGCGAGCCGCCCGGCCGCGCGGTGCTGCTGGAGATGTCCTCGCCGGGAACGGCCCGCCTGCTCGACCTGCTCGACGGCACCCGCAGCGAACGCGCCGTGCTGGCCGGGGCGGGCGCCGCGCGAGTCCCGCCCGACGAGGCACGCGCCCTGCTCGACACGCTCCGGGACGCCGGGCTGGTGGTGCCGGCACAGGCACTGCTCCCCCGCGAGCTGGCCGGAGTGGCCCGGGACCGGCTTGCCGCCGAGGCTGCCGCACTGGCGCTCGCGTCGCCCGACCTGCCCGGCACACCGGCCCGGCTGCTGCGCCGCCGCCGTGCCGCCCGGGTGCTGGTCACCGGTACGGGACGCCTCGGCGCAGCGGTCGCCGTCGCGCTGGCCCAGGCCGGGGTCGGGCACGTCGTACCCGATCTGGCCGGCCCGGTCGGCGCCGGTGACCTGGTCGGGACCGGCCTGACCGCCGCGGAGCTGGGCCGTCCGCTGGCCCCGGCGGTACGCGCGGCGCTGGAACGATGCGCGCCCGGAACTGTCACCGGCCCGTCCCGGGCGGCCCGGCCGGACCTGGTGGTGCAGCTCGGCGTCGACCGTCCGGCCGAGCTGCTGGCCACCGGGTACGCCCGCCGGCGTCAGCCCCATCTGCTGCTCGACCTGCGCGGCGGCGTACCGGTGGTCGGTCCGCTGGTCCGCCCGCCCGCCGGTCCCTGCCTGCGCTGCCTCGACCTGCACCGCGGCGACCGGGATCCGGACTGGCCCGCGCTCGCCGCCCAGCTCGCCGCCGACCGGGGTGCGCGGGCCTGCGCCGCCGCCACCGGGCTCGCCGCGGCGGCCTTCGCCACGGCCGAGGTGCTGGCCCAGCTCGACGGCGCCCAGCCGGAGACGCTCGGCGGCGCGGTGGAGGTCCGGGGTCCGGGTCGCGTCCGCTACCGACGGTGGCCCCCACACCCCTCCTGCGGTTGCTGCCGGCGTCGCCCGATCCGGTCGGCCCCGGCCGCTACCGGCCGCACGGCAGCAGCGGAGGCCCCGCGTCGGTAACAATGGCCGGGTGACCGACATCCCGCGCCGGGCCGTGTCCCGCACCGCCAAACTCGCCGCCCTGCCGCTCGGGTTCGCCGGTCGAACCGTCCTCGGCATGGGCAAGCGGGTGACCGGCCTCGCGTCCGACGTCATCTCCGCCGAGATCCAGCAACGCACCGCCGAGCAGTTGTTCAGCGTCCTCGGGCAGCTCAAGGGCGGGGCGATGAAGTTCGGCCAGGCCCTGTCGGTGTTCGAGGCGGCGCTGCCCGAGGAGGTCGCCGCGCCGTACCGGCAGGCGCTGACCAAGCTCCAGGAGGCCGCCCCGCCGCTGCCGGCGGCGACTGTGCACAAGGTGCTCGCCGAGCAGCTCGGCCCGGACTGGCGCGACCGGTTCGTCGAGTTCGACGACACCCCGGCCGCCGCGGCCAGCATCGGCCAGGTGCACCGGGCGGTCTGGCGCGACCCGGGGTACGGGCCGAACGGCGGTCCTCGGCACCGGGACGTGGCTGTGAAGATCCAGTACCCGGGTGCCGGTGACGCCCTGCTGGCCGACCTCAAGCAGCTCTCCCGGCTCGGCGGCATGTTCCGGGCCATCCAGCCGGGGCTGGACGTGAAGCCGCTCCTGGCCGAGCTGCGCGAGCGCATCACCGAGGAGCTGGACTACGAACTGGAGGCGGAGTCGCAGCGGGCGTTCGCCGCCGCGTACGCCGACGACCCGGACATCTTCATCCCGGAGGTGCTCGACGCCGCGCCGCGGGTGCTGATCACCGAGTGGGTGGAAGGCATTCCGCTGTCCCAGATCATCCGGGAGGGCACCGAGGAGCAGCGGAACGAGGCCGGCCGGCTGATGGCCGAGCTGCACCTGTCCGCGCCGGAGCGGGCCGGGCTGCTGCACGCCGACCCGCACCCGGGCAACTTCCGGCTGCTCCCGGACGGCCGGCTCGGCGTGATCGACTTCGGAGCGGTGGCCCGGATGCCGCAGGGCACGCCCGAGCCGATCGGCCGGATCGCAGCACTGGCGCTGCGCGGGGACGCCGACGCGGTGGTGGAAGGGCTGCGCGCCGAGGGCTTCGTCAGCCGCACCGAGTCGATCGACGCCCCGGCCGTGCTCGACTTCCTGCGTCCGATGCTGGAGCCGATCGCCGCGGAGGAGTTCCGCTTCACCCGGGCCTGGCTGCGCGGCGAGGCGACCCGGCTGGCCAGCCCTCGCTCCCCCGCCTACCAGCTCAGCCGGCAGCTCAACCTGCCCCCGTCGTACCTGATGATCCACCGGGTCACGCTGGGTTCGATCGGGGTGCTCTGCCAGTTGGAGGCGAAGGCGTCCTACCGGTCGATCCTGGAACGCTGGCTACCAGGCTTCGCGCCGGTGGTCTGAGCGCAAGCCGGCGAGCGCGCGGGCCGGCGAGCGGGCACGGCGAAGGGGCGGTGACCTGTCGGTCACCGCCCCTTCCTCACGCGATCGTTCTACAGAACGCCCAGGTCGCGGGCCGACTGGCTGCGGCCCCGCATGGCGACGGTACGGGCGGAACGGGTTGCCTCAGTGCTCGTGGTGGTGCGACCGGCCTGAGGCCGGCGCATTCGGGCCCTGGACAACGCTTCGTGGAGTAGTTGCATCTCGAATCCGTTCGGCAGGTTCAGCATCAGGGTTTCTCTCTCAGGTCGGCCGGTGGAGGGACACCGGCATCGGTCGGTTTCGGAACGTAGGTTTGTCAGGCTGCCAGCCGGACGGAGCTACGCGACTCGGACAGCCCGCTGGCCGCCAGTCGCGCCTCCGCCTCGACCCGGAGCTGCGCGTCACGGGCGAGGTCCTCCTTGCGCGGACGGCCACGGGGCCGCTTGCGCGGGACGACCGCGCCACGCTCGAAGATCTCGCCGCCCCAGACGCCCCAGGGCTCGGCTCGCTCCACCGCCCCGGCCAGGCACTCGACGCGCAGCGGGCAGTCCCCGCAGAGCGACTTGGCCAGCTCGAGCTCGGCGGGCGAGTCGGAGAACCACAGGTCGGGGTCGAACTTCCGGCAGGGCAGGTTCGCCTCCACGTCGACGCTCACGTCGAGGGGGGCCAACGCCAGACTCATCCTCCGGTCACCTCTCTCTCACTTCGATCTCGTGGATCGCATTCCGACGTACTTCGGCGGGACAAAAAACTGAGGCCGCGGATCCCGGTATGCGGGTTCCGCGGCCTCGAGGTGAGCCGGTGGTCTGATGGATCAGACCGGTCTACCTCGAGGTGGAACACCGCGGACATCCGTGCGCTTCTTGGCGCCATCGATGCCCTTGCCCGCGAAGCCACTGGTCCCCTCGACTCCGGCGATCGGCGCAACGGTCAGGTTCAGCTCGGCCTGAACCGGGACCTGGTGCACCTGCGGAGCCGACGGTCGAGCGGCGAGGGCCACCCGGACAGCCGACAGCGGAGCGACGGCAGACGGCATCGCCGCAAGACGCTCATAGGTGAAGATCTTCATTGGTGCCACCTCCCTACTCTCCTCGTGCCGACCGTGGACTCATCCCCTTTGAGCAGCCAGAACGGCGCCGCTCGCGAGGTGTGTCATGAGGCTATTCCTAGCCCTCGGGGGAGGGCAAACGATTTACGGCTAGTTTTCAGAAGTTTTCTGTGGGCAGACCTCGTCCACCGTGGCGCCCGCCACCAGGGCGAGCACCGTATCCCCGTAAAGCCCGACTTTTCGGGGCCCGATCCCGGCGATCGCCACCAGTTCCTCGGTGCGGCCGGGCTTCCGCTCGGCCAGCGCGGTGAGCGTGGCGTCGGTGAAGACCACGTACGCCGGCACCTTCTGCGCGCCCGCCACCCGCTGCCGCCACTCGCGCAGCCGCTCGTACAACTCCTCGTCGATGTCCGACGGGCAGGTCGGGCAGCGGCCCAGTTTGCGGTCCGCGCCGGCGAGCAGCGTGGCGCCGCAGATCCGGCACGAGACCACCTGCGGCCGGCGCCGCTCGGCCCGCCGCGCCGGCCCGCCGCCGCCGGCCCGCTCCCCGCCGCCGGACCGGTCGAGCTGCGGCAGGAACCGCGAGGGCCGCCGTGCCCGCCCACCCGGCGAGCGCGCGGTGGCGTACGACAGCCAGAGCCACTCCCGGGCCCGGGTGATCCCGACGTAGAGCAGCCGCCGTTCCTCCTCGACCTGCTCCATGGTCTTCGCGTACGTGGTGGGCAGCGTTCCCTCGGCCAGCCCGACCAGGAACACCGCGTCCCACTCCAGCCCTTTCGCCGAGTGCAGCGACGCGAGCGTCACCCCCTCGACTGTGGGCACGTGCTGCTGGGCGGCCCGCCGGGCGAGTTCCTCGGTGAACCCGGTCAGGCCCGGTTCCTCCTCGGCCTGCGCCGCGTACTCCTCGGCGAGCTGGACCAGCGCGGCGAGCGCCTCCCACCGCTCCCGTGCGGCGCCGCCGGGCGGGGGCGCGTCGGGCGCCCAGCCGACGGCGGTGAGCGCCTCGACCACGGCGGCCGGCAGCGGGGTTCCCGCGTCGGCCGACCGGGTGGCGGCGCGCAACGCGATCATCGCCTGGCGCACCTCGGGCCGCTCGAAGAACCGCTCCGCACCCTGGAGCACGTACGGCACCCCGGCCTCGGAGAGCGCCTTCTCGTACGCCTCGGACTGCGCGTTGGTGCGGAACAGCACCGCGATCTCCCGCGCCGGGGTGCCGCCCGCCACGAGCGCCCGGCAGCGGGCCGCGACCGCGTTCGCCTCGGCCGGCTCGTCGGTGAAGATCCGCAGTTCCGGTTCCGGGCCGGGCCGGCGCTGGCCGTGCAGCTCCAGCCGCAGCCGCGCCTCGGTGCCCCGGGCCTGCGAGATCACCGCGTTGGCGAGCCCGACCACCTGCGGTGTGGAGCGGTAGTCGCGGACCAGCCGGACGACTGTCGCGCCCCGGTGCAAACGGGGGAAGTCGACCAGGTACGACGAGGTGGCGCCGGTGAACGAGTAGATCGTCTGGCTGGCGTCGCCGACCACTGTGAGGTCGTCCCGGCCGCCCAGCCACGCCTCCAGCAGCCGCTGCTGGAGCGGGTTGACGTCCTGGTACTCGTCGACCACGAAGTGCCGGTACTGGTTGCGCACCTGCTCGGCCACATCCGGGTGCTCCTCGATGCCCCAGACCGCGGCGCGCAGCATGTCCTCGAAGTCGATCACCCCGTTGCCGCGCTTGAGCCGCTCGTACGCGTCGAACACGTCGGCCACCCGGGCCGGCTCGTACGGCGTCTCGCGCAGCGCCTTGGCCGCGGCGACGACGTACTCCCCGGGCTCGACCAGCGACGACTTGGCCCACTCGATCTCGGCGGACAGGTCCCGCGCGGCGGCCCGGTCGGCGCGCAGGCCGACCTTGGCAGCGGCGAGCGTGACCACCCGCACCTTGCTGTCCAGCAGCTCCGGCATGGCCCGGCCGGCCAGCAGCCGGGGCGCGAAGTAGCGGACCTGCCGCAGCGCCGCGGCGTGGAACGTGCGCGCCTGCACCCCCTGCACCCCGAGCACGCCGAGCCGGCTGCGCATCTCGGCGGCGGCGCGGGCGGTGAACGTGACCGCCAGCACATGCCGGCCGGCGATGTCCCCGGTCAGCGCCCGGTACGCGATCCGCGAGGTCACCGCCCGGGTCTTGCCGGTGCCGGCGCCGGCCAGGATGCAGACCGGACCGGCCGGGGCGGTCACCGCGGACCGCTGCTCCGGATCCAGCCCGGCCAGCACCCGTTCCGCCGCTGAGTGAACGCCCACAGCAGGGAATCATCCCAGCATCGTGTGACGTTGCAGCGGTTAGCCTGGCCTGATCGGACCGGGCGCGAGCCACCCCTTGGAGGACCAGACCATGCTGACGATGTATTCCACCCCGTGGTGCGGCTACTGCCACCGGCTGAAGTCGCAGCTCGACCGGGAGGGCATCGCGTACGAGGTGGTCGACATCGAGCAGGACCCGACGGCCGCGGACTTCGTGATGGGCGTCAACGGCGGTAACCAGACCGTCCCGACGCTGCGCTTCGCCGACGGCAGCGCCCTGACCAACCCTTCGATCACCCAGGTCAAGCAGCACCTGGCCGCGCTGCCCGGCTGATCCGCCCGCGACGCACGAGCGGCCGTACCCGATCCGGGTGCGGCCGCTCGCCGTCGTTCAGGAACCACCGCGGCTGAGCACCCCGTCGTCGGCCGGCTTCCGGGGCGCCGGGATCCGCACCGGTCCGGCGACCGGCATGGTCAGCCCGCGCCCCCGCCACAGGTAGAGGCCGGCCGCCGTGGTGACCGCACCGACGAGGGCGAACAGCAGCCGGTAGTCGAACACGCCGACGAGCAGCGCGCCGGTGCCGATGGAGAGCGCCTGCGGGCCGCTGACCAGCGCCTCGGACGCGGCGGTGACCCGGCCCAGCAGCCGCGGCGGCGTCCGCCGCTGGATCAGCGTGTTCAACCCCACCATGGTCAGCGGCAGCGACAGGCCGGCCAGCAGCAGCGCCACCACCCCGAGCCACAATCGGGGGTACGCCAGCGCCAGCGCGGCCGGCCCGAAGAACGTCACGCCCGCGGCGAGCGCGCCGACCTCGCCGAACCGGCGGACCACGGCGGCCGAGAACAGGCCGCCGACCAGCCCGCCGACGCCCTGCACCATGACCAGCACGCCGACGAACGCGGCGTCGCGGTGCAGGCCCAGATCGACGTACGCGAAGATCAGCGACTCGGTGAAGCCCATCACCAGCGAGCCGAGCCCGTACCCGAGCAGCGCCCGGCGCAGCGCCGGCTCGCCGGTCAGGTGCCGCAGCCCCGCGCCCAGTTCGGACGGCCCGCGCCGACCCGGCCGCGACGGCGTGCTCTCCTCCACGCGCAGCCGCCCGACCACCGCCGCCGCGACGAGGAAGCCGGTCATGGCCAGCAGGACCAGCAGCCAGCCGCCGACTGCGGCGTAGACACCGGCCCCGGCCAGCGGCCCGATCAGCCGCAGACCCTGCCGGACGGTCTGGAGCAGTCCGTTCGCGTCGGCGAGCAGATCGGGCGGAACCAGATGCCGGATCAGTCCGTTGAGCACGGCGGTGAGCGTGATGTACGACAGTCCGTAGAGCGCGGCGACCACGTAGATCACCCAGACGTCGGACCGGTCCCGGACCGTGAGCAGCGGACCGAGCAGCACCGCCGCGACCAGGTTGGCGGCGATGAAGAACTGTCGCCTCCGGTAGCGGTCGACCACCCAGCCGACCAGCGGGGCGAGCGTCATCGGCGCGATGACCGCGAAGATGGTCGCCCCGGCCATGCTGTCCGAACCGGTCAGATCCTTGACCCAGACGGCCAGGGCGAGCAGCAGGACCGACTCTGCCGCCATGCTCGCGACGAGCGCGGCGAACAGGAGACGGAAGTCGGGGCGGCGCAGGACGGTGCGCATCGGTTCCCTCCGGCAGGGGTGCGCCACCAGGGCGCGTCGGGGGCGGGCGCTGGTGAAGACACCCTCCACGGTCCTCTTTTTGTCTCGTGACACGCCCTTGCCGGAACCTCCGACGCCGGTCGCGCCGTCCATACTGACCGTGGGGGGCGAATTTCATACAGTTACCGTCGCGTCAAGCGACGGTCGACGGGAAAGAGGACGCCGTGCCTCCTGCCGTACCAGGCCCGATTCTGCGCCGTCGTCGACTCGGCATCGAGCTGCGTCGGCTCCGCGAACAGGCCGGTCTGACCGGTGACCAGGTCATCGAGCGGATCGGCTGGGCCTCCGCATCCAAGTTGTCCCGTCTGGAGAACGGCCGCAGCCGTCCCGACCCGGACGACGTGGACGTGTTGCTGACGCTCTACGGCGCCGACGAGGAGCAGCGCGCGGAACTGACCGGGATCACCCACGAGGCCGGCGACATGCGCGGCTGGCTGCGCAACTTCCCGGTGATGACCCAGCAGCAGCGCGCCTTCGCCGAACTGGAGGCGGGTTGCGCGGAGATCTCCGAGTACAACCCGGTGCTGGTGCCGGGGCTGCTGCAGACGCCCGGGTACGCCCGGCACCGGATCATGTCCGCCGCGCAGGTCGCCGCCGAGGCCGGCGACCCGGAGACCGAGGATCCCGAGACCGAGGTACGGGCGCGGCAGGCCCGCCAGTCGCTGCTGACCCGCTCCCCCGACGTGCCCCGCTACACGGCGGTGCTGGAGGAGGCGGCGCTCGGCCGCCGTGCCGGGCCACCGAAGGTGCTGCACGAGCAGCTCGTCCACCTGTGCGAGATGGCGCTGCTGCCGAACGTGACGCTGCGCCTGCTGCTGCGGGACACCCGGGTCGGTGACTGGTACCTTCCGCCGACCGCGTTCTCGGTCTACCGGTTCGCCGATCCCCTCGATCCGGAGACACTCGCCATCGAAGGTGGGTTCACCGACGTCATGTCGACCGAGGTAAACACCCTAAATCGCTATAAAGTGGTGTTCGAGTGGCTATGCTCGTCGGCGCTCTCCGCATCGGACACCCTCTCCTGGTTGATCGAGGCGACGGGACGGCTGACCGGCACGGCAGTCGAGTCCACGGTGGCGTACGGGCCGGCAACGGCGCCGGCCCAGCGACGCCGGGACTCGGGGCGCCTCACCACGGAACGGTGATCCGGCACGGACACCGCCCGCGCTCCGGCGTCGCTCGGACCCATCGGAGCACCTCACCAGGAGCAAGCACCATGAACGAGATCCACACCAGCACGACCGCCCGCTCGGGACGGCTCGCCGGCGCCGCCTGGCGCAAGAGCACCCGCAGCCAGACCTCCAACTGCGTGGAGGTCGCGCCGCTCGACTCCGGGCCGGCCACAGTGGCGCTGCGGGACAGCAAGGACCCGAGCGGACCGGTCCTGCTGTTCGACCGGGCCGGATGGCTCGGCTTCCTCGCCGGAACGAAGAGCGGTCAGTTCGATCTGGACTGATCCGGCGAACCCCGGAGGGCCGTCGGCGTGCGCCGGCGGCCCTTCGCGCGTCCGCCCCCGACAACGGTGCTGACCTGGGATCCCCCGATCGGTCGAGCTGGCGCGTTCCCCTTGCCGGGCTGTCACATCGGCGTAACATGACGCGGGAGTGACATGGAAGTTCCAGCGTGTAACCGCCGATTGTCCGGGGGACACCATGCGGTTCCTGATCGTCCGCACCGAGATCCGTACCGCCGCCGACGCCGACATCGCCGCCGCCTGGGCCGGCGGGGGCCGCCTGCGGGACGAGACGAGCACGCCGGAGCCCCGCCGCCAGGTCGTCCACGCCGAGGACCGGGACGCCGCACTCCTGCTCGCCCGCGCACTGTCCGCCGTCGGTGCGGTACGCACAGGCCGGCACCGGGTCAAGGTGCTGCCGATCGAGGAATCCGCTCCCGGGCACCCGTACCGCTGGGACGGTGGATGACCGGACGCTGACGTCCGTCGTGGCCGGACCGGCCTCCCCCGCCGTTTACCCGCCTCACCCGGCCTCGACGGCACGTGTTCCCGGCCCGCGACCGTCGCGGCAACGACGGTCCGGGTCGGGGCCGCGCCCCACCCCCGTTCCACCCGGCCGAGGTCCGCCCGGCCTCGCCAGTTCGGGGAGGTGGCTGCATCCCACCGGCCTCGACCACACCACTTCCCCGAGCTGGTGCCACCCACCAGCCGAAACCCGGCCGACCCACCAGCTCGGCGAAGTGGCGGTAACCGACCGCCCTCGACCACGCCACTTCCCCGAACTGGCGCCGCCGCCAGC
>NZ_LEKG01000132.1:0-21875 GCF_001029515.1 Micromonospora sp. RV43
GTGGTCGGCGGCGGGGTCGGGCTGGGGCTGCTCGTCGGCGTCGGGCTGGTGGTCGGGCTGCCGGTGGGGCTGGCGGTCGGGGTGCTGCCGGCGTACACCGACGCCTCGCGGGACGTGGCGGCGATGCCGTTGGCGCCGTTGAAGATCCGCTGACCCCAGCTGGTGAGCTGGGCCGGGTTGAACGCGGTGGTCATGTCCAGGTACTCCACGCCACCGCCGTTGCCGCTCCACGACCAGCCGAGGTAGCCGATGCCGTTGGCCTGGGCGTACGCCATGATGGCGTCCTCGTCCGGGTTGCCGTCGGAGTGGTTGAAGCCGAACTCGCCGACCACGATGGGCAGCCCGGCGGTCCGGAACCGGCCCAGGTAGTCGCTGATCTCGGCGGCGGTGTCGAACACGCCGTACATGTGGATGGAGAAGACGGTGTTGCGCTGCGGGTCGGCGGCGAACACGGTGCCGGCGTTGTCGCGCATGGTGAACGTCCAGTCCTGGCCCCAGTTCGGCGCGTCCACCATGATCGTGTGGGTCAGGCCGGCGGCGCGCAGCCGCTTGATCGCGTTCGACGTGTCGGTGGTCCAGGCACTGTAGCCCTGGTTGCCGAACGGCTCGTTGCCGATGTTGACGATGACGTACTTCTCCTGGCCCTTGAGCACGTCGGCGATGCTCAGCCAGTAGTCGGTGGCCTTCGCCAGCGTGGTGGCGGCGCCGTCCTCGCCGTACCCGGTGGTGTCGTGCACCTCCAGCACGCAGATCATCCGGTTGGCCTTGCACAGCGAGATCACGTTCGCCACGTCGGCGGCGCTGTTCTTCGTCCAGCGGTCGCCGCTGGACAGGACGACCCGGACGGTGTTCGCGCCGAGCGCCTTGATGTTGGCGAAGGAGCTGGTCTGCTGCGGGTACCAGGTGTGCGCGTGGTTGACCCCGCGCATCACGAACTCGACGCCGTTGGCGTCGTAGAGCCGCCCGTTGGAGACGGAGAACCCGGTGGCGGCGTGGGCCGGCTGCCCGAGGGCGAAGACGGCGGCGAGGGCCGTCAGCAGGGCGGCGCCCGCGACGGAGAGCAGTTTCTTCATGGCTGTCCTCAGGGGAAGGTCTCCCCCGTGCCCGAGCGGGGGTGCGGTGACGGTGACGAGGTGGTGGCGACTGAGCCCGGTAGCCGCCGCCCGGTTCCCGAACGGACGCAGGCATCAGCGTAGGGCGATGGAAGGCATTAGGCAACCGGTTAAGCGGGGCAAGCCGGGAGGCGGCGAGGTGCGACCGCGGCAATTCGACTGAACCGGTTAAGAAGCCGGGGCACGGCAACCGGGGAAGCGGACAGCAGGGTTGACCCGCGCCGGGCGGGGTATCCGGGGACGATCCGCCCCGGGAAGGAGACGTGCCATGGTCAACGTCGGTTACACCCTCATGTGCGAGCAGGCCGGCCCGAAACAACTGGTCGACCACGCCGTACGCGCCGAGGCCGCCGGCTTCGACCATCTGGTCATGTCCGACCACTACTACCCCTGGCTGGAGTCCCAGGGCCACTCCCCGTACGCCTGGTCGGTGCTCGGCGCGGTCGCCCACGCCACCAGCCGGGCCGAGCTGATGTCGTTCGTGACCTGCCCGATCCGGCGGTACCACCCGGCGGTGGTGGCGCAGAAGGCCAGCACCATCGGGGTGCTCTCGGACGGACGGTTCACGCTCGGTCTCGGCGCCGGGGAGAACCTCAACGAGCACGTGGTGGGCGGGTGGCCGCACGTGCAGCAGCGGCACGAGATGTTCGAGGAGGCGCTGCAGATCATCCGGCCACTGCTCAACGGCGAGACGCTGACGTTCTCCGGCAACCACTTCGACGTGCCCGACGCGTACGTCTGGGACCGGCCGGAGCGGCCGGTGCCGATGGCGGTGGCCGCGTCCGGGCGGCAGTCGGCCACGCTGGCCGCCGAGTACGCCGACGCCATGATCGCCACCGACCCGCTGTCCCACCTGATCGACATGTACGAGGAGGCGGGCGGCGCGGGCCGCCCCCGCTACGGGCAGGTCGCCATCTGCTACGGCCCGGACGAGGACGAGTGCCGCAAGATCGTGCACGACCAGTTCCGCTGGTTCGGTCTGGGCTGGAAGGTCAACGCCGACCTGCCCGGCCCGGAGTCGTTCGAGGCGGCCACCCGGTTCGTCCGGGAGGAGGACGTGGCCGAGGGCATCTCCTGCGGCCCGGACACCGACCGGCACGTCGAGGCGTTCAAGAAGTTCGTCGACGCCGGATTCACCCACGTCGCGCTGGTCCAGGTGGGCGGCGACACCCAGCCGATGTTCCTCGACTGGGCCCAGGAGGAGCTGCTGCCCCGGCTGCGCGAGCTGTGACCGCCGCACCGCTACCTCCCCCGCTGAGGAGTTGACGCCATGCGTATCGGGAACACCGAGATCCGGCCCGCCGGGGGCGGGCTCGGGTGCCTGCTGATGATCCTCTTCTCGATCGTCGCCTCGGTGGTGCTCACAGTGCTGCTCAACCTGGTCCTGTAGAACCCGGCCCGGCGCGCGCGACGGCGACACCAGAATGGGGCATGCCCCTGCTGACCGCGCTGCCGCTGGCGCTGGAGATGGTCGCCGGGTCGAAGCTCGTCAGCGCCGTCGTCCTCGCCTCCGGCCGCCACCCGCGGCGCAGCTCGGCGGCCTTCCTGGGCGGTGTGGCGGTCGGCGTCCTCGGGCCGCTGACGCTCTGGTACGCGGCGTTCCGGGTGGTGCGGCACACCGCCGTGCACGGCATCGGGGCAGGCGGCAGCCGGCGGCTCATCGACTGGATCGTGCTGGGCCTGCTGGCGGTCCTCATGGTGGTCACGTTCCGCAGGCGGCGGCGCGACCGGCCGCCCGGGTGGCTGCGCCGGTTGCAGGACCCCCGGCCCGCGTACGCCTTCGGTCTGGGGCTGGTGCTCGCCGTCGCCGTACCGAGCGACGAGCTGGTCATGGCGTCGGTCGCGGGGAGCATGGCCGGGCACGGCCGCCCGTGGTGGCATCTCCTGCCGTTCGTCGCGCTCACCGTGCTGCTGCTGGCCCTGCCGCTGCTCACGCTGCTTCTGTCCGGCGAGCGCGCGGAGCGTCTGCTGCCCGCCTTCCGCTCCTGGACCGACAGGCACTCCTGGCTGGTCAGCGAGACGGTCATCCTCATCTTCGCGGCCTTCGTGGTGGCCGACCTGGCGGGGTCGTTCAGCCGGCCGTGAGGTCCACCTCGGCCAGCACCGGATAGTGGTCCGAGGCCGAGTCGGCGTCACCGTCGCGGACCACCCGCACCGCTCGTACCCGGTCGGCCAGCGCCGGAGTGGCGAGCAGGTAGTCCAGCCGCATCCCGGCGAACTCGGCACCGCCGTGCCGGGTCGGCACGGTCAGGCCGCCGGGTTCGTCGCCGCCGGACCGCGGCCACAGATCGACCAGCCCGGCGTCGAGCAGCCGGGCCACCGCGCGGGTGTCCACGGTACGGCCGTCGCGGCGCAGGTGCCGCCGCCGGTACGGCGTGGCCAGCCCGGCCAGCCGGGCGGTGTGGTCGGCTGTGGGCTCCAGCGTGTTCAGGTCACCGGCGAGCAGGGCCAGCGCTCCCCCGGTGCGCCGGAGCGCGGCGGCCAGCCAGTCCGCCTCCATCCGCCGCCGCCCGCCCGAGTAGGGGTTCAGGTGCGTGCTGAACACGGTGAGCGGCCCCGCGCCGGTGGCGACCTGCACCCGGGCGGCGGCGTGGTGGAACGGGCGGCGGACCCGGCCGGCGCGCAGCACCCGCAGCGGCGGGCGGACCAGCACCGCCACCGGCTGGCCGAAACAGGACCGGGCCAGGTACGGCGTCATCCCCAGCCGCCCGGCCAGGCCGCCCAGCGTGGCGTCCATGCCGCGCAGTTCCTGCAGGGCCAGCACGTCGGGGCGCTGGGCGGTGACGACCGAGACGATCCGGTCCCGGCGGTCGGTGCCGTCGCCGTCCCGCCCGCCGGTCCGGATGTTCCAGGTCATCACCCGCAGCATCGGCTCAGTCCGGCCGCGCGGCCTTGGCCAGCTCGTCGTCCAGCTCGTCGACCTGTTCGGACTCGATCGCCGGCCGGTTGCCCTCGTACACGTCGGCGTTGGGCCGGATCACCCAGTACAGCAACGACAGCCAGAGCGCGCCGAGCAGGATCGCGCCCATGAAGTCGGTCGGGTGGTGCATGCCCCGGTACATCCGGGAGGTGGCCACGCCGACCGGCATCAGCACCGCCAGGCCCACGAACAGCCACCGCCACCACCTGTCGGTACGCGGGAACACGATGACCGCCATGGCCACCCAGAGGCAGATGGTCGCCGCGATGTGCCCGGAGGGGAACGACGAGGTGGGCATCTGCCCGTCCAGGTTCTCCACCGGCGGACGGGGGCGGTCCACCACCCGGGCGCTGGCCAGGAACAGGCTCAGCTCGCCGAACATCGCCAGCACCACGTACAGCACCGGCCGCCACCGCCGCCACACGGCCAGCACGATCGGGCAGAACACCAGCGACACCAGCAGGATCGCGTGGGTGTCGCCGAACTTGCTCCACCACCAGCTCAGCTCCGTGAGCGCGTCGGTGTGCCGCTCGGCGAACCAGCGCGGCACCTCGGTGTCGAGCGTGTCGAAGAACGTGCCCTTGGCGTGGTAGCTGACGAACATGCCGAACGCGTAGAGCACCCCGAAGACGAGCACCCAGCCGACCAGCAGCTCGGCGATCGCGGAGCGCGGGTGCTCCAGCACCTTCTCCTCGTCCGGCGCGAGCGCCAGGTCCTCGCCGGCCTCCGGCTCCAGGCCCTCGCGCAGCGGCGGCACCGGCCGGCCGCGCTCGCGCCGCCACAGCCGGAAGGCGTACGCGGTGACGCCCAGCCAGGCCGCGCCGAGCAGCCAGCCGCCGATCACGTCCGACACGAAGTGCACGCCCAGCGCGATCCGGGTCAGTCCGACCAGGAAGATCAGCAGGGCGGCGATGCCGATGGCGGGCTTGCGCCAGCGCGGCGACATGGCCGGCAGGAACACCAGCAGCAGCGCCCCGTACGCGACGAACGAGCCGAGCGCGTGACCACTGGGGAAGCTGTTGCCCGGTGCGCTGGCGATCGGCACGTCCACCACCGGGCGCAGCCGCCCGACCAGCGCCTTGAGCGACGGGTCGAGGATCAGCCCGCCGGCGCCGGTGACGATCAGGTAGACCGCCAGCCGGGACTGGCGGCGGATCAGCAGGCCCACCACCGCGATGGTGACCAGCCAGATCAGCACCGGCCGCCCGCCCAGGTCGGTGATCGCCTGGAGCACTGTGACCAGCGGGCCGTGCGGGGCCACGAGGTTGTTGAACCACTCGGCCGTCTCGTGGTCGGCGTGGTAGAGCGGGCTCCACCGGAACCGGACCAGCATGAGCAGCACGCCGAACCCGACTCCCGCGCCGGCCACGGCGAGCAGGCCCGCGAGGCTCCGCTCCGCGAAATGGCTGAGCGGCCGGCTCCCGGCTTCCTTGACCGCGGTCACACCGCACCTCCCTCGTTCTTCTGCGAGGCGCGCTGTACCCGATCGGCGTGTTCCGTACACGCCGGACCGGCGTGGCGTCAGAGCGAGGTCATCTCACCGGTGTCGAACAGCTCCGCCCGCTGCGCCTCCGGCTCCCACAGGTCCGGCTGGGCGGGCTCCTCCACCCCGATGCGCATCGCTTCGAGCTGCGCGGCGAACGCCAGCCCGCCGAACAGCGCGATCCCGGTGAGGTTGGCCCAGAGCAACAGGGCCATCATGCCGGTCAGCGCACCGTAGGTCTGGCCGAATCCGCCGCTGTACTTCACGTACGCGGCGAGCAGCAGGCTGGCCAGCCACCAGATCGCGATGGCGATGGACGCGCCGAAGAAGAGCCAGGACAGGCCGGGCTGGCGGCGTCGCGGGGCGTGCCGGAACAGCACCGCGACGGCCAGCACGGTCAGGCCGAGACTCAGCGGCCAGCGGATCACGTCCCACCCGGCCATGGCGACGTCGCCCCACTCGTAGTGCCGCCGTACCGACTCGCCCATCGCCCGGCCGCCGACCAGGATCAGGAAGCCCGCAAGCGCGGGTACGCCGGCGACCACCGCGAGGACCGCGGCGCGCAGGTACTTCGCCAGCGCCGGGCGGTCCCGCTCGACGCCGTAGATCCGGTTGGCGCCCCGCTCGATCTGCGCCATCGTGGTGGTCAGCGCGACCAGCCCGGTGAGCAGACCGAGGGTCAGCGCCAGCTCGCCGGCGTCCTCGGTGCGCTCGCTGTCGGTCAGCAGGTCCTGCACCATGGCTTCGCTCTGGCCGGGCGTGATGGCCAGCACCGTGTCGGCGACGACCTTGCCGCCCTCGTCCACGCCCAGGTCGGTGATCAGGCCGGTGAGCGCGATCAGGAACGGCACCACGGCCAGGCAGAGCTGCAACGCCAGCGCCCGGGAGTGGCTGAACCCGTCGCCGTAGCGGAACCGGATGAACGCGTCCCGCAGCAGGCACCAGCCGCCGTGCCGGCGCAGTGTGTGCCAGGCGTCGTCGGCGGACAGCTGGTCCTCGGTCATCAGCCGGGTCTCGGGGACCAGCTTCGTGCTACTCACGGCGGGCCTCCTCGACCAGGTGCTCACCGCGCTCGCCGACCGCGTCGGCGTCCACCGCCAGGTCGGGATGCTCCTGCGGGCGCGGTACGCAGAGCCAGAGCGACTCGGGGCGGATGGTGGCCTTCAGCGACCGGCCCGGCTCGATCAGGTCGCCGTCGAGCTGCCGGGGCTGCGACCGGGTGCTGGTGATCTCGACCGACCGGGCCCGGAACACCTCCATGCCGGGCACCCGGTCGCGGCGGCGCAGCACCGCCCAGCCCATGGCGAGCCAGTGGCGCAGCGTACGCGGCGTCAGCACCGCCACGTCGAGCCAGCCGTCGTCCGGTTCGGCCTCGGTGAGCAGGCGTACCCCGCCCTGGAGACGCCCGACGTTGGCGACCAGGACCGAGCGGGCCCGGCGGCGCAGCGGCGGCTTGCCGTCGAGGCGCACCGAGACGCGCATCGGCCGGTCGCGCAGGTGGCGGGCGGCGCCCACCACGTACGCGGGCCAGCCGATCCGCTTCTTCGTGGTCTCGGAGGTGGAGTCGAGCATCTGGGCGTCGAAGCCCATCCCGGCCATCACCGCGAAGCACTTGTCGCCGACCACGCCGACGTCGAGGCGGCGCATCCCGCGCTCGACGGCGACCTCCAGCCCGGCGGCCAGGTCGTTTGAGAGGCCGAGGTTGGCGGCCAGCAGGTTGCCGGTGCCCTGGGGCAGTACGGCCAGCGCCACGTCGGTGCCGGCCAGCGCGGTCACGCACGCCATCACCGTGCCGTCACCGCCGCAGGCGAAGACGACCTCCGCGCCCGCCTCGACCGCCTGTTCCGTCTGCCCGCGGCCCGGGTCCTCGACTGTCGTCTCGTACCAGGCCGGGGCCGGCCACCCGGCGGCGGCGAGCGCGCCGTCCACGGTGCGGCGGAACTCGTCCAGGTCGGCCACCTTCACCGGGTTGACCACCACTGCCGAGCGCGGGGTGCGGTTCTCCGCGTTCACCGGGCGCTTGTCGTCTGCACCGTCCACGGCGTCAGTGTGCAGGACACGGGGCGTGACGGCGACCCGGCGGGGCGGGACGTTGCAAGGACCGCAAACAGGTTTGAAAAATGGATGCGCGTCGTCGCGGTCAGGCCGCCTCGCGCAGCGCCGCGTCGACGCGCCGCCGCAGGTCGTCGAGGTCGACGCCGGCCTCGGTGAGCACCACGGCGGCCAGGCCGTCGCCCTCGCGCAGCAGGCCGAGCAGGATGTGTTCGGTGCCGATGTGCCGGTGGCGCAGCCGCAGCGCCTCGCGCAGCGACAGCTCCAGCACCTTCTTGGCGCGGGGCGAGAACGTGCCGTGGTGCGACCCTCGACGCCACCAGCGGTGCGGACGCGGTGTCGCCTCGCGCAGCGCGTCGGGGCCGAAGGACTCCTCGATCCGGGCCACGATCGCGGCGAGGTCGATGCCGATCTCGCGCAGCGCCGCGGCGTCCGCCGCGCCGAGCCCGTCCACGCCCTGCGCGGTGTGGCGGGCCACCGCGGCGCGCAGAACCTCGGCGTCGACGCCGCCGGCCGCGAGCAGCCGTACCGCCAGGCTGTCGCGGTCGGCGAGCACGCCCAGCAGCAGGTGCTCGGTGCCGACCGGCCGCCGCCCCTCGGCGCGGGCCTCGTCGAGCGCGTGGTGCACCACGGCACGGGCCCGGTCGGTGAACCGTTCGAACATCACGCCTCCCAGCTCTCGCGCACCGCCGGCCGCCCGGCGTGCTTCTTGTGGACCGCCTGCCGGCTGACCTCGAGGGCGTCGGCGATCTCCTGCCACGACCAGCCCTGCCGCCGGGCGTTGTCGACCTGGATCACCTCGAGCCGTTCGAGCAGCCGGCGCAGGGCGAGCACCGCGCGCAGGCCGACCTTGGGGTCGGTGCTGCCGGCCGCCGCCGCGAGTTCCGTCGCTTGACTCATGCTGTCAATGTAGGTTGACAACACCCCTCGCGTCAACCCTGGTTGACAGGCGACCCGGCCTGCCGCTGTCCGGCCCGTCCCGGTGTTACGGTCCGCTGGTGTTCCGCCGCCGCCCGCTGGACCGGCCGGTCGAGTCCGCGCGCCGGCTCACCGCCGGCCGCCTCACCCTGGAGATCGCCGGCGGCAGCGTGGTCGGGCACCGCTACCCGGAGAACTACGACGTGCTGCACGTCGACCCCGAGCTGCCGCTCGCGGTGATCTGCGACGGGATGGGCGACGGCGAGGGCAGCCGGGTGGCGGGCACGACAGCGGCCCGGACGTTCACCGCGCGGGTCCGCGCCGGCTGGCCCGCCGTCGGCGCCGCCGCGCTGCGGGCCGCCGTGGCCGAGACCCAACGGCGGGTACGCCAGGCCGGCGCCGCGCAGTCCGGCCTGACCGGGTGCACGCTCACCGCGCTCGTGGTCGAGCCGGACGGCGAGCAGGGCTGGCTGGTGCAGCTCGGCGACTCGCGGGCGTACCGGCTGCGCGACGGTCTGCTGGAGCTGGTCACCGTCGACCACACCATGGCCTGGCTCGGCCTGCTGCACGGCTGGTGGCCGGCCGACTCGCCGGAGGCGGCGCGGGCGCGCTACCAGCTGCTGCGCTACGTCGGCCACCCGGACCGGCCCGAGCCGGACCTGCTCGCCGTGCCGCTGCGCCGGGGCGACACCTGGCTGCTGTGCACCGACGGGATCAGCGACCAGCTCGGCTACCACCGGCTGCGCGACCTGCTCTCCGCGCGGCGCGACCCGGCGCGCACCGCCGAGGCCCTGCTCGCCGCCAGCCTGGACGACGGCGGCGAGGACAACGCCACAGCCGTCGTGCTGCGCGTCCACCCGGCGCTGCCCGCCCCGCGCTGACCGCCAGTTCCGCCGACCCGCTCCGGCGCACCCGGTCCCACGACTACGGTGGGTGAAAAGCAGGGGTCGGGAGGTGAGCCGGGGTGGCCGCACCCAGCCACGGCGCGGTGGTGGTCGGCGTCGGCCGGTCCGAGGCCGATCTGACGGTGGTCCGCACGGCCGCCGCCGAGGCCGCCGCCCACGACCGGCCGCTGCACCTGCTGCACGCGTTCAACTGGGCCGCGACGCCCGGCCCCGCCCCGGCCGGCGGCACCCGAACGGACGCGGAGAACGTGCTGGAGCACGCCGGGCAGGTCGTCGCCGAGTGCGCGCCGCAGGTGCCGGTCAGCGGCCGGATCGTCGAGGGCTCGGCGGTCGAGGCGCTGCTGCGGGTCGCCGACACCGCGTTCCTGATCGCGCTCGGTGACGGGGGCATGTCCGCACACCCGGACCGCGTACCCGCCGACACGCCGGCCGTCGACGTGGCCGCCCGGGCCGGTTGCCCGGTGCTGGTCGGGCGTACCGAGCCGGCCCCGCCCGGCCCGCTGCTCGTCGGCTTCGACGGGTCGCCCAGTTCGCGGGCCGTCCTCGGGTACGCCTTCGACTGCGCGCAGCACCGGGGCGCCCGCCTGCTCGCCGTCCGGGTGATCGAGCCGGAGTCCGGCGACCGCGACGACGGGCGCCTGGAGGAGGCGGTCACCCGCACGGCCTTGCGGTACCCCCGGGTCGCCGCCGACTGCGAGACCGTCCACGGTGACCCGAAGTCCGTCCTGCTCGACCGGTCCCGCGCCGCGCAGCTGGCGGTGGTGGCCGCCTGGGGAGACGGGCCGGTAGGGTCCACTCTGGGCGCGGTCAGCCAGTCCCTGCTCTACCACTCGCCGGCCCCGCTGATCGTCGTACGGGGCATCCCCGCGGACGCTGGGGACGGGTCATGACGCCCGCGCGAGGCGGGACCTACGGCCCTGACCGGCGACCCCCGATGGGACGAGGCTGGACGCGCCGGGGAAGAAAATGTGGTCCCCGAGTGGCAGCCGACCCCGAGCCACGAGAGGCTAAGGCAGCATGGACACCGCGGTGAACCTGCACAGCCCCCTGACCGAAGACGAGTTGCGCCGGCTGGACGCCTACTGGCGCGCGGCGAACTACCTGACCGTCGGCCAGATCTATCTGCTCGACAATCCGCTGCTGCGCGAACCGCTCAAGCCCGAGCACGTCAAGCCGCGCCTGCTGGGCCACTGGGGCACCAGCCCCGGGCTCAACCTGCTCTACACGCACCTCAACCGGGTCATCGTGAACCGGGACCTGTCCGCCATCTTCGTCACCGGCCCCGGCCACGGCGGCCCGGCGCTGGTGGCGAACACCTGGCTGGAGGGCACCTACAGCGAGCTGTACCACCACATCCCCCGGGACGAGACCGGCATGCAGCGGCTGTTCCGGCAGTTCTCCTTCCCGGGCGGCATCCCGAGCCACGTGGCGCCGGAGGTGCCGGGTTCGATCCACGAGGGCGGCGAGCTGGGGTACGCGCTGAGCCACGCGTACGGCGCCGCGTTCGACAACCCGGACCTGCTCGTGGCCTGCGTGATCGGTGACGGCGAGGCGGAGACCGGCCCGCTGGCCGGGAGCTGGCTGTCGAACGTGTTCCTCAACCCGGCCCGCGACGGCGCGGTGCTGCCGATCCTGCACCTCAACGGCTACAAGATCGCCAACCCGACCGTGCTGGACCGGATCCCCGGCGAGGACCTGCGGGACATGATGCGCGGCTTCGGCTACGAGCCGTACGTGGTCGAGGGCGACGACCCGGCGACCGTGCACCAGCTGCTGGCCGCGACGCTCGACCGCGCGGTCGACGAGATCGCGGCGATCCAGCGCCGGGCCCGCTCCGGCGAGCACGTCGAGCGCCCCCGCTGGCCGATGATCATTCTGCGGACGCCGAAGGGCTGGACCGGTCCGTCCCGGGTCGACGGCAAGCAGGTCGAGGGCACGTTCCGCGCCCACCAGGTGCCGATCTCCGAGGTCCGGGACAACCCGGAGCACCTGGCCGAGCTGGAGCGCTGGCTGCGCAGCTACCGGCCGGAGGAGCTGTTCGACGCCACCGGCGGCCCGGTCGCCGAGGTGGCCGGCCTGCCTCCCACCGGTGACCACCGGATGAGCGCCAACCCGGTCGCCAACGGCGGCCGGCTGCTGCGCAACCTGGAGCTGCCGGACTTCCGCGACTACGCGGTCGACGTGCCGACGCCGGGCGAGCCGATGGCCGGCGCGACCGGTGTGCTCGGCCCCTGGGTCCGCGACGTGATCGCGCGCAACCCGGAGACGTTCCGCCTGTTCGGCCCGGACGAGGTCGCCTCGAACCGGCTCGGTGCGGCGTTCGAGGTGACCGACCGCGCGTTCGTGGGCGCCGAGGTGCCCGGCGACGACCACCTCTCCCCCGACGGCCGGGTGATGGAGGTGCTCTCCGAGCACCTGTGCCAGGGCTGGCTGGAGGGCTACCTGCTGACCGGCCGGCACGGCATCTTCACCAGCTACGAGGCGTTCATCCACATCGTCGACTCGATGGTCAACCAGCACGCCAAGTGGCTGAAGGTGACCCGGAACATCCCGTGGCGGGAGCCGGTGGCCTCGCTGAACTACCTGCTGTCCAGCCACGTGTGGCGCCAGGACCACAACGGCTTCTCGCACCAGGATCCGGGCTTCATCGACCACGTGGTCAACAAGAAGGCCGAGGTGGTCCGGGTCTACCTGCCGCCGGACGGCAACACGCTGCTGTCCACCATGGACCACTGCCTGCGCAGCCGGCACTACATCAACGTGGTGGTGGCCGGTAAGCAGCCCGCGCCGAACTGGCTGACCATGGACGAGGCGATCCAGCACTGCCGCCGCGGCCTGGGCATCTGGGACTGGGCCAGCAGCGACGACGGCACCGAACCGGACGTCGTGCTCGCCTGCGCCGGCGACGTGCCGACGCTGGAGACGCTCGCCGCGGCCGACCTGCTGCGCCGGCACCTGCCGGACCTGAGGGTGCGGGTGGTCAACGTGGTCGACCTGATGCGCCTGCAACCGCCGTCGGAGCACCCGCACGGCCTGCCGGACAACGAGTTCGACACCATCTTCACCAGCGACAAGCCGGTGATCTTCGCGTACCACGGCTACCCGTGGCTGATCCACCGGCTCACCTACCGCCGGACCAACCACGAGAACCTGCACGTGCGCGGCTACAAGGAGGAGGGCACCACCACGACGCCGTTCGACATGGTGATGCTCAACGACCTGGACCGCTTCCACCTGGTCATCGACGTGATCGACCGGGTGCCGGGGCTGCGGTCGCGCGCCGCGCACCTGCGCCAGGACATGGTGGACGCCCGCCAGGCCTGCCGCGACTACACCCGCCGCTACGGCGAGGACGACCCCCGGGTCGCCGAGTGGCGCTGGATCAGGGAGAACGACCCCGCGGTGAGGAGTGGCGAATGAACGACGACGAGATCCTGGTCGGCTACGACGGCTCCTCGGACGCCGCCGTCGCCCTGAACTGGGCGCTGGACGAGGCGGGCCGCTCCGGCCGGCCGGTACGCCTGGCGTACGTCTTCGAGTGGTTGACAGTGACCGGCTGGATCGGGCCCGGCGTGGCGCCCGGGGTGTGGCCGGACGAGGCCGCCCGGCAGCAGGTCGAGGAACTGGTCCGCAAGGCGGCGGCGGACGCCGCCGCCGACCGGCCGGGCCTGACCGTGCACGGCGAGGTGTTCGACGGGCCGCCCGCCCTGGTGCTCCAGGAGCGGTCCGCCGACGCCGGGATGCTGGTGCTCGGCAGCCGGGGCCACGGCGGCTTCGGCGGGCTGCTCGCCGGGTCCACGGCGGTCTCGGTCACCGCGCACGCCCACTGCCCGGTGGTGGTGGTCCGCGACGGCCAGGCCGCCACGTCCGGGCCGGTGGTGGCCGGCTCGGACGGCTCGGAGTCGGCGCTGCGGGCGCTCGGCTTCGCCGTCGAGCGGGCCGCCCAGCGGGACGTGCCGCTGCGGGTGCTGCGGGCCTGGGAGCCGCCGGGTGACCGGTGGGTGCCGCCGGACTTCGACCCGGAGCAGGTCGCCGCGAGCGAGCGGGCCGCCGCCGAGGCGGAGCTGGCGCCGTGGCGGGAGAGCTTCCCCGACGTGCCGGTCGAGATCGAGGCGGTCCCCGGCAGCGCGTCCGCGCTCCTGGTGGAGGCGAGCCGGTCGGCGCAGCTGGTGGTGGTCGGCAGCCGGGGCCGGGGCGGCCTGCGCGGCATGCTGCTCGGCTCGGTCAGCCAGCAGCTCATCCAGCACTCGCACTGCCCCGTCGCCGTGGTCCGCGAGCGCTGACTCAGCGGCCGGGCGCGGTGGAGCCCTCCTCCGGGTTGAGCGAGAAGTAGTCCTCCTCCTCCTGGGCCAGGTGCAGGCGCAGCACCGCGTCCAGGCCGTAGAGCGCGGCCAGCAGGTCGGGCACCTCGTCACGGCGCAGCCGGCCGTCCGGCTGCGCCGTGAGGTGCCCGCCGATCCGCTCCACCAGCCGGACGATCTCCACGTGCGCCCGGCTCATCGTGGAGGTCGCCTCGTCGCTGCCGAGCGGACCGGCCAGCGCCGGGTAGAGCTGCCGGTCCTCGGCCGCCTCGTGCGGCAGCACCTCGTCGACCAGACGCCGGTGCACCTCCCGCAGCGCCGGCAGGCACGCCGGGTCGTCCGGGCGGGTCGCCACCATGTCGGCGGTGTCCCGCAGCGCCGCCAGCACGTCCCGGACGCCGCCGTGCTCGCCCGCGTACCTGTCGATCAGCTCGACCGTGTGCGCGGGCAGGTCGCGCCGCCGCAGGCCGCCGCCGAGCGCGCGCAACGCGTTGAGGATCACCAGGACGTCGATGCCCTCCTGGAGGAACGCGCCGGCCACCGGGGGCAGCCGCCCCACCGCGGCCACCAGCATGGCCAGCACCGCAAGGCCCATCCCGACGGTGGCGCTCTGCACCGCGATGCGGCGCGCGTACCGGGCGATCTCGACCGCGTCGGCGAGCCGGTCCAGCCGGTCCACGGTGAGCACGGCGTCGGCCACGTCCGCCGAGGCGGTCGCCCCGGTCGCGCCCATCGCCACGCCCACGTGCGCCTCGGCCAGCGCGGGCGCGTCGTTCACGCCGTCGCCGACCATCACAGTCACCGCGTGCGCCGACTCCTCGCGTACCCGATCGGCCTTCTCCTGCGGCGAGCACCGCGCGATCACGTCGTCCACGCCCACGACCTGCGCCACCTGCCGGGCCGTGCCCGGCCGGTCGCCGGTCACCATGACCAGGCGGGTCAGGCCCGCCTCGCGCAGCCGCCGCACCGTGCGCCGGGCGTCCGGGCGGACCGGGTCCTCCAGCAGGATCGCGCCGAGCGGCCCGTGGTCGTCGCTGACCCAGACCGCGGAACGCCCGGCCCGTTCGGCGCGTTCACCGAGCCGGCCCGCCCACTCCGGCGGTTCCCCGGCGAGCTGACCGACGTGCACCATCCGCCCGTCGACGCGGCCGCTCACCCCGTGCCCCGGCTCCTCGGTGACCTGCGTCGGCTCGGCCAGCGGCAGCCCCCGCTCGCGGGCCTGCCGCACCAGCGCGGCGGCCAGCACGTGCGGGGAGAGCTGCTCGACCGAGGCGGCCAGCCGCAGCACCTCGTCGCGGTCGCCGCCCGGTGCCACCACCACCTCGGCCGCCCGGGGCCGCCCGGCGGTGAGCGTGCCGGTCTTGTCGAGCAGGAGGGTACGGGCGCGGCCGAGCTGTTCCAGCGACCCGCCGTCGCGGACCAGGACGCCGCGCCGGGCCACCCGGGACAGCCCGGAGACCACGGCGATCGGGGTCGCCAGCAGCAGCGGGCACGGGGTGGCCACCACCAGCACCGCCACCGCCCTGGTGAACTCGCCGGACAGCAGCCACGCCAGCCCGGCCAGCACCAGCGTGAACGGCACGAACGCGGCGGCGTACCGGTCGGCCAGCCGTACCATCGGGGCCTTGCGGGCGGTGGCCTCGCCGGCCAGGCGGACGATGCCGGCGTAGGTGCTCTCCGCCGCGTTGCGGCGGGCCCGCAGCCCGAAGCCGGCACCCGCGTTCACGACGCCGCTGGCCACCTCCTCCCCGGCCGCGCGGGTGACCAGCTGCGACTCGCCGGTGACCACCGACTCGTCGAGCGTGGCCGCCTCCTCGACCACGCCGTCCACAGGCACCACGTCGCCCGGCCCGACGACGAGGCGGTCCCCCACCGCGACGCGGTCCAGCGGCACCACCTCGATCCCGCCCTCCGGGGTGCGCCGGCGGGCCTGCCGGGGCGCGCGTTCCAGCAGCGCCCGCAGGTCGCGGGTGGCGCGACGCTGGGCGTACTCCTCCAGCGCCCGCCCGGTGGCGACCATCACCGCGATCACGGCGCCGGCCAGGTACTCCCGCACCAGCAGCGCGCCGAGCAGCGCCAGCACCGCGATGACGTCCACCCCGAACTGCCGCAGCCACAACTGGCGCAGCGTCGTCCAGGCCGCCGGCACCAGGGCGACCACCGTGACCGCCGCCCAGACCAGCCGGGCGGCGTCGTGCGCGCCGGCGAACCACAGCGCCGCACCGGCCAGCACCGCCGCGGTGAGCAGCACCAGCGGCGCCCACTCGGCCCACGCCCACCGCCGGGCGCGGGCCGGCTGCTCGGGTACGCACTCGCGTGGCTCGGTTCCCACGTGTGGATCGTCTCAGTCCCGGCGTGGGGCGGCGGGGCGACACGGGTAATCCGGCCCTGCGGGGCGGCCGGGCATGCCCGAGGATGGAGCGGCATCCCCACCCGGGCGTCCCGGGGGTGGGGCACGATGGGGAAAACAGGAAAGGTCGTGACGATGAGCCACGAGACGCCGGCCGGCGATCGCCCGTTGACCACCGCGCTCGCGGAGGCCGCCGGAATGGCCGGCCACGCCCCCTCGGTGCACAACACGCAGCCGTGGCACTGGACGGTCCTGCCCGACGCGCTGGAGCTGCGGGTGGTCCGCGAACGGCACCTCAGCGCCCTGGACCCGGAAGGGCACCTGCTGGTGGTGAGCTGCGGCGCCGCGCTGCACCACGCCCGGGTGGCGCTGGCCGCCGAGGGCTGGACCCCGGTGGTGGAACGGCTGCCCGACCCGAAGGAACCCGACCTGCTGGCCCGGATCACCACCCTCAAGCACACCGGCGCCGACCCCGACGCCATGCGCGTCGTGCAGTGCATGCAGGTGCGGCACACCGACCGGCGGCCGGTCAGCGACGAGCCGATCCCCACCGCCGCGCTGAACGACATCGACCGGGCCGCCACGCTGGAGGGGGTGAACCTGCAACTGCTCGACGACACCCAGAAGATCCAGCTCGCGAGCGCCGCGCAGCAGGCCGCCGCCGTCGAGGCGGACAGCCCGGAACTGCGCGAGGAGCTGGCCTACTGGACCAGCCGGGCCGGCACCGGCACCGGGCTGCCGCCGGAGGTGCTGCCCGAGCAGGCCCCGCAGACGACCGTTCCGGCCCGCGACTTCGGCCGCGCCGGCTCGCTGCCGATCGGGCCCGGCCACGACAAGGCCGCCGTGTACGGGATCCTGTGGGGCTCCGACGACGAGCTGATGAGCTGGCTGCGCGCCGGTGAGGCGCTCTCCGCCGCCTGGCTCACCGCCACCCGGCACGGGGTGTCGCTGGTGCCGCTGTCCGGTGTGGTGGAGGTCGAGAGCACCCGCGAGGTGCTGCGGCAGATGCTCTCCGGCCTGGGGTTCCCGTACATCAGCATGCGGCTCGGCCTGGCCGACCCGAACCACGCCGGTCCGCCGCACACGCCCCGGCTGGACGTCGCACAGACGGTCGACATCTCGGCGGTCCGCGACCGGCTCGCCTGACCGGTCTCGATCACGGCGGCCACCGGGCGATACCATCGCCGGGTGGCCGCCGCACCCCAGTCCCGGCACGAGCACCTCACGCCGTCGCTCGGGCTGACCCCGCTGTCCCGCGTCCGCCTGGACGAACTGCTCCAGGAGATGCTCGACCGCGTCGGCGAGGTGGTGACCAGCCGCGAGCGGCTACGGGCCCTGCTGGACGCGGTCGTCGGCATCGGGTCCGACCTCGACCTGCGCAGCACGCTGCAGCGGATCGTGCAGTCGGCGTGCGAGCTGGCCGGCGCCCGGTACGGCGCGCTCGGCGTGATCGGCCCCGACCGCATGCTGCACGACTTCATCGTCCACGGCATCAGCCCCGAACTGCACGCGAAGATCGGCGAGCTGCCGCACGGCCGCGGCGTGCTGGGTCTGCTCATCGACGAGCCGAAGCCGGTCCGCATGCCGGACATCACCAAGCACCCGAAGTCGTACGGCTTCCCGCCGAACCACCCGCCGATGCACAGCTTCCTCGGCGTGCCGGTGCGCATCCGCGACCACGTCTGGGGCAACCTCTACCTGGCTGAGAAGCAGGGCGCGGCCGAGTTCACCGAGGACGACGAGGAGATCGTGGTGGCGCTGGCCGCCGCGGCCGGCGTGGCGATCGAGAACGCCCGCCTCTACGCGCTGGCGCACCGCCGCGAACGCTGGCTGGCGGCCGCCGCGGAGATCACCTCGGTGCTGCTCGGCGAGGTACGCCGCACCGACGCGCTGACGCTCGTGGCCCGCCGCGCCCGCGAGGTCGCCGAGGCCGAACTGGCGCTGGTGCTGCTCTACGACGAGGACGAGGCCCAGTTCACCGTCGAGGTCGTCGACGGCGCCGACCCGGTCAGCCGGGAACTGGTCGGCGCGGTGCTGCCGGCCGCCGAGACCAGCTTCGCCGCGTCCGTCACGCAGGGCCGCCACGACCAGGTCGACGACCTCGCCGCCGCGGCGCCCTGGCCCCGGCCGGTGGTCGCCGGGCCGGCCGTGGTCTCCCCGCTCGCCGCCGCCGACACGCTGCACGGCGTCCTGGTGATCGGCTACCTGCCCGACCACGGGCCCGCCGCCGACGACGACCTCGCCCTGCTCGCCAGCTTCGCCGGGCAGGCCGCGCTGGCCATGGAACGCGCCCGCGGGCAGGAGGAACGGGAACTGCTGGTGGTCCTGGAGGACCGCGAACGCATCGCCCGCGACCTGCACGACGTGGTGATCCAGCGGCTGTTCGCCACCGGCCTGCAACTGCAGAGCGGCGCGATGAACGCCCGCCCCGAGGCGGCCAAGCGGATCAACCAGGCGGTCGACGACCTGGACGCCACCATCCGCGACATCCGCCGCACCATCTTCGAGCTGCGGACGCCGATGAGCGCGGCGCTGCGCACCGAGATCCGCGAGGCGATCGAGGTGGCCGCCGAATCGCTCGGCTACCGCCCCGACCTGGAGCTGATCGGCCCGATCGACAGCGCCGTCCCGGACGACCTGCGCCCCGAACTCACCGCCGTGCTGCGCGAGGCGCTGTCCAACGCGGTACGCCACGCGCAGGCCGACCGGGTGTCGGTGCGCGTACGCGTCGACGCCGGCCGGGTCGAGATCACCGTCACCGACGACGGGATCGGCTGCGACCCGGAGGCGGCCCGCAGCGGCCTGGTCAACCTGCGGGAGCGGGCCGAGCGGCTCGGCGGCGAGTTCACGCTGCGCCGGGCCGAGCCGCGCGGCACCGAGGTGCGCTGGAGCGTCCCGCTCGACTGACAGCCGTCAGGTGTTCTTGCCGAGCAGGCGGGTGGCCAGCACCGCCGCCTGGGTACGCCGCTCCAGCCCGAGCTTGGCGAGCACACTGGAGACGTAGTTCTTCACCGTCTTCTCGGCCAGGAACATCTTCCCGGCGATCTCCCGGTTGGTGAGCCCCTCCGCCACGTACTCCAGGATCCGCCGCTCCTGCTCGGTGAGCGACTTCAGCTCCCGCGGCTGCTCCACGCCGCTGCGGATGCGCTCCAGCACACGGGTGGTGATCGCCGGGTCGAGCAGCGACTGCCCGGCCGCCACCCGGCGGACCGCGTCCACCAGGTCGGTGCCGCGGATCTGTTTGAGCACGTACCCGGCGGCGCCCGCCATGATCGCCGCGAACAGCGCCTCGTCGTCCTCGTACGAGGTGAGGATCAGCCCCTTGATCGAGGAGTCCACCGCGCGGACGTCCCGGCACACGTCGATGCCGTTGCCGTCGGGCAGCCGGGCGTCGAGGATCGCCACGTCGGGGCGCAGCGCCGGAATGCGGCGCGCCGCCTCCTGGGCCAGGCCGGACTCGCCGACCACCTCGATGTCGCCGCTGCTCTGGAGCAGGTCGGCAAGGCCACGACGGACGACCTCGTGGTCGTCGAGCAGGAACACCCGGATCATCAGTCCTTTCTACCCGCTTTCCCGCCCTCGTAGCACGGGTCGAAAGTCCCGTCCTGCCCGCGCCGGCCGGGACCGACGGCCGGGCCCAGGTGGGGACCTCCGGCCCTGCTCACCGCGCCGCCCCCTGACGCACCGTAGTGGTGTACCCGGCCGGGGGAGCCGGCGCCGCACGAGAGGGAGCACCACCATGACGACCGAATACACCGCCGAGCAACTGCGGGCCGCGGTCGCCGACGCGGTCCGGGCCCCGTCACTGCACAACACCCAGCCGTGGCGGTTCCGGCTCGTCGACGGCGGCATCGAGGTGTCCGTCGACCCGCTGCGCGGCCTGCCCGCCACCGACCCGACCGGCTGGGGCGCGCGTATCGCCGCCGGTGCGGCCCTGTTCAACCTGCGCCTGGCGCTCGCCGTGGCGGGCACCCCGGCCACTGTGCGGCTGCGCCCGTACCCCGCCGACCCGGACGTCGTGGCCCGGCTGGTGCCGGACGTGCCGCGCCGTCCCACCCCGGTCGAGCAGAGCCTGTACGGGGCGATCGGCCACCGGTTCAGCAACCGCGCGCCGTTCTGGCCCGACCCGGTGCCGGCCGAGGCCCGCTGGCGGCTCGGCGAGGCGGCCCGCGCCGAACAGTGCTGGCTGGAACTCGTGATCGGCACCAGCGCCGTCAACGCGGTCGCCGAGGTCGCCCGCAGCGCCCACCGCGTGCTGGAACGCGACCCCGCGTACGTGGCCGAACGGGCCGAGTGGATCCGCTCCGAGCCGGCCCCCGACGGCGTGCCCTCCGGCGCCGGCGGACCGCAGAGCGAGCCGCAGGACCTGCTGCCCCAGCGCGGCTTCGGCGGACGCAACCGCGCCCCCGGCCGCGACTTCGAGCCGGAGCCGCTGGTCGCGGTGCTCGGCTCGGCCGGCAACACCTCGGCCGACCAGATCCTGGCCGGGCAGGCGCTGCAACGCGTACTGCTCACCGCCACCGACGCCGGGCTGAGCGTGTCGATGCTGTCCCAGCCGATCGAGGTGCCCGCCGCACGCGAGGCGCTGCGGATGTCGCTGGGCCGGTTCGGCACCCCGCAGATGGTGATGCGGATCGGGTACGGCCAGCCGGGCCGCGCCACCCCGCGTCGCCCGGTCGAGGAGGTGCTCGACCTGCCGGTCGTGCCGGCCTGACCCGTACCCTCCGCAGGTCAGGCCGGGAGCGCGGCCCTGCCTCTCGGGGTCAGGCCGGGAGCGCGGCCAGCAGGGCGGCCTCCCGCTCCGGCGCCAGGCCGACCGGTGCGCGCGCCGGCCGCCCCGCCCGGTCCGGCACGCGCCCCACCTCGCGCAGCCACCGCCAGGCGTCGGCGACCGTCTCGGTCACCGGCCGGCAGACCAGCCCCGCCGCGTACGCGCGTTCCACGTCCCGCTCCTGCAACCACCGGTACTCGTGCCCGCGCGGAATCCACACCGGCAGGTCGTTCCACGGCTCCACCCCGGCGGCCAGGATCGGCTCCGGCGCCGTCCACCGCAGCCTCGCGTCCGACCCGGTCACCGCCACCGCCGCGTCGAGCAGGTCACCCATCGTCGCGTGCCCGGTGCGACCCACCACGTTGTACGCCCCGCCGACGCCCTCGACGCCCCGGTCCAGCACCCAGGTCGCCAGGTCCCGGACGTCCACGTACTGGATGGGCAGGTCACGCGGCCCCGGCGCCAGCACGTCCCCGCCCCGGGCGACCCGGTTCAGCCACCACGGCAGCCGCCCGATGTCCTCCCCCGGCCCGAGGATCAGCCCGGCGCGCGCCAGCAGCGCCCGGTCGCCGAACACCCGAGTCGCGGCGAGTTCCCCGCCGGCCTTGTTCGCCGGGTAGTCACCGTCGTCTCCGTCCGCGTCGGCCGGCACTGTGGGCGCCTCCTCGCCGCTGCCGGGCGCGACGGGTGGCGCGTACACCGATCCGCTGGACACGTAGACGTAGTGCGGCACCGCGTCGGCGAGCGCCAGCGCGGCGTCCCGTACCGCGCGGGGCGCGCCGTCCCAGGTGTCCACCACCAGGTCCCACTCGCCGCCGGTGAGCGCGGCCAGCCCGTCCGGCGCGGTCCGGTCACCCCGCAACCGGTGTACGCCGTCCGGCACCCGCCCGTGCACACCCCGATTGAACACGGTCACCTGCCAGTCGCGGCGTACCGCCTCGGCCACGACCGCACCGCCGACAAAGCCCGTACCGCCAAGCATCAGGAGTCGCATAGGTCCCAGCCTGCCGCCCAGCACCACCCGGCAGGCACCAAGTTCACAGTCAGCAGATCTGCCAACGGC
>NZ_LEKG01000133.1:0-21778 GCF_001029515.1 Micromonospora sp. RV43
AGGGTGCCCGGGGTGGGCAGGGTGGTCGGCGTGCGTTCCTCGATCTCTTACGCCGTGGTGTTGTTCCTCGTCGTCTGCCTGCCGGGCGCCCTCGCGCCGTCCCGGGCCGTGGTGCCGTCGCCCTCGGCCGGACCGTCGCCGTTGTCGTCCCGGGTCGGGGTCTACTCGCTCGCGGTCGGGCCGTCGCCGGCTGCACCCGCGCGTGGGCCGGATGGTTCCGCATCAGCGGGTGCCCCGGCTCCTGGTGCTTCGGCGGCTGGCGGCTCGGCTGCGGGACTTCGGGGTGCGCCTGCCGGGCCGTTCCGGTGGCCGCTGCCGGGCGCGCCCCGGGTGGTGCGGCGCTTCGACCCGCCGCCGCAGCCCTGGCTGTCCGGGCACCGGGGCGTCGACCTCGCCGCGGCACCCGGTGCCCCGGTGCTGGCGGCCGGCGCCGGGACCGTCCTGTTCGCCGGCACCGTCGCCGGCCGGCCGGTGCTCACCGTCGGCCATTCCGACGGGCTGCGCACCACATACGAACCGGTCCGCTCCCGGCTCACCGCCGGTACCCCTGTGGACGCCGGCACGCCGGTCGGCGACCTGCTCGCCGGGCATCGGGGCTGCGCCGAGGCGGCCTGCCTGCACTGGGGACTGCGACGCGACGCGGAGTACCTCGATCCGCTGGCCCTGCTCGGGCTCGGTCGCGTCCGGTTGCTGCCGCTGCACCCCGTCCCCGCCGGGTGATCGGGTGTGTTGCTCAGCCCTGGGCGAGCAGCGTGGGCAGCCGGACGGCCAGCCGGTCGTACTCGTCGGGGGTGTTGTAGACCTGGCCGCACAACCGCAGGTAGCCGCGCCCGTTCCAGCCGGCGATCGACACCTCGGCGGAGAGCCGGTCCGCGATCCGGGCCCGCAGCTCCCGGGCCGCGTCCAGCGTCGTCGCGACACCGGGCGGCAGCGGCACGAGCCGCATGGCGACCGCCGGTCCGCCGGGCTCCGGCAGCCGCTCGGGCGCCACACCGAGCGCGTCCCCGACGACCCGTTGCCCGTACGCGGCCAGCGCCGCGTTGTGCGCGCGTACCCGGTCCACGCCGAGGCTGCGCAACGTGAACAGGCCCACCGGGGCGGCCAGCCAACCGGTGTAGTCGAGCGTCGCCTGCCACTCCACCCGAACCGGGAAGCCGCTGTCCTGCTCCCACGAGACGACGAGCGGCTGGATCTTCTCCCGCCACTGCGGCGCCACCACGAGCACGGCGGTGCCGCGTGGCGCGTACGCCCACTTGTGCAGGTTGCCGACCCAGAAGTCGGCGCCGACCGAGGCGACGGTGGCCGGCAGCATGCCCGGCGCGTGGGCGGCGTCCACCAGCACCGGCACGCCCTGCTCCCGGGCCACCGCGACGATCGCCGCTGAGGGGAACAGTCGGGCGGTCGGGGAGGTGAGCTGGTCCACGATCAGCAGCCTGGTACGCCCGGGGCGCAGCCCGTTGCGGAGGATCTCCACCACCTCCTCGTCGGTGGCGGTCAACGGCACCGGCAGGGTGCGGTGCACCGCCCCGGTGCGGCCGCACTCCCTGGCGATCGACAGCGCCACCGCCCCGTACCCGTGGTCGGTGGTCACGATCTCGTCGCCCGGGCGCAGCGCCAGCGACTGCAACACCACGGCCGCGCCAGTGGTGGCGTTGCCGACGAGCGTGGTGCCCTCCGGGTCGGCGCCGAGGAACGTGGCCAGGTGCCGCCGGGCGTGGGCGATCCGGTCGACCAGGCCCTGCGTGAAGAACCGCAGCGGGTTGGCCTCCATCTCGTCGCGCAGGCGCTGCTGGGCGCGTTGCACGGCGATCGGTACGGCGCCGAACGATCCGTGGTTGAGGTGACTGACGGAGGGATCGAGGGAGAAGAGCAGCCGAGCCCCGGGAATCGGCTCGGGTGGCTGCGGCACCGTCATCAGTCGATCCTAGCCCGAGATGGATCATGCGCCGGCCGGATTCCGCCCGCTGACCGGTGCCACCGACGCTGCCTGCGCGCTCTCGGCGGTCAGGCGCGGGGGTGCGCCTGCCGGTACGCGGCGCGGAGCCGCTCGACCGAGACGTGCGTGTAGATCTGGGTGCTGGCGAGCGACGAGTGCCCTAGCAACTCCTGCACGGCGCGCAGGTCCGCGCCCCCTTCGAGCAGGTGCGTCGCTGCCGAGTGGCGCAGCCCGTGCGGCGTCACCCGCGGTACCCCGGCGGCACCGGCCCAGCCGGACACGATCCGTCGCGCGGTGGTCGGGTTGAGCCGTCCACCCCGCGCCCCGAGCAGAAGCGCCCGGCCCGAGCCCGGGGCCAGCAGTGCGGGCCGGCCGTCGCGCAGCCAGGCGTCAAGGGCCCGCTGGGCCGGCACCCCGTAGGGCACCGCCCGCTCCCGCCCGCCCTTGCCCAGCACGCGTACCACCCGGCGAGCCTGGTCGACGTCGCTGACGTCCAGGCCGCACGCCTCGCTGATGCGTACCCCGGTGCCGTAGAGCAGTTCCAGCAGCAGCCGGTCGCGCAGCAGCACCGCGTCGGGCGGTCCGTCGCCGGCCGGTTCGCCGGATGCCGGTCCGGCGGCCGTTCCGTGGTCGCGTCCGAGCCCGGTGCCCTCGGGGTGGACCGTCGAGCGGTCGGCCCCGGGCGGGCTCCGGCGCTGCCGCGACGGGGCCTCCACCAGAGCGGCGGCCTGGTCGGCCCGCAGCACGGTGGGCAGTTCCCGCCGGGCCCGAGGGCTGGCCAGCGGCGCGGCCACGTCGTCGGCGAGCAGGCCGGTCCGGTGCGCCCAGGCGCTGAACGTCCGGGCCGCGGCGGCGCGCCGCGCCATCGTCGTCCGGGCCGCGCCCATGGTCCGCTGCTTCGCCAGCCAGCTGCGCACCACGGCGAGGTCCAGCTCCGGCAGTTCGGCGCAGCCCATCCGGACGGCGTGGTCCAGCAGCGACACCAGATCCGTGACGTAGGCCCGGACGGTGTGGACGGAGCGGTTGCGCACCCGCGACAGGTGGTCGGCGAAGTCGTCCACCGCCTCGCGCATCGAGGCGGGCAGTTCCTCGTGCGCCTCCCGGGTGCCGCGCTGCCGCTTGCTCACTGCGGCACCCGACCCAGGCGTACGGGGTCGCGGCGGGGGAGGCGGCCGGCGATCACCGCCCCAGCGTAAGGCCGGAGTGCCGCCGTGTGCCGTGCCGCCCGACGCCACACCGCCCTCGCCGTGGAGTCGCCTGGCCGCCGTGCCGGTCCGGCCGTCGCTTCCGCTTTCGCGGTGCCGGCCCGTCGCCCGTGGGTTGTGCCGTCCGCCACGTCGGCCGGGTCCTTCCGGCGTGGGATAGGTGCCGACGCGCTGAGCGGGGTGGCAGAAGCCGGTCTGGACAGGGGAAACTCATGCTGCGGCACACTCCGGTGCGGCGACCGGCGGGCAGCGTGGCCGAGCCGGCCCCGACGGAGGGTCGATCCGGCCGCGATCAGGCGAACGCGTCCCCGTGACGGTGACGCCGGTACGAGGAGGGCCGAGAGTGGGAGTGGACGCCGTCCTCTACCGGCAGATATCGGCGGGCAACGGTCGTCGGCGGCCCGCGTACGTCTCGATCGAGGTCGTGGCGGACCCGCAGGACGTGCTGCTCGACCTGCTCAAGCGTGTCCGCGGCGGTGGCCGGACCCCGCTGCTCGACCGTGTCGACCCGCTCGGTGAGCTGACAGTGAGCGCCGAGCGAATGCCGCAACTGCTCGCCGAGCTGCGGTGCCTCGCCGAGGTGGCCGGGGCGCCGGCCGAGGTCGACCACGTCCACCGGCTGGCCCGGCTCGTCCGCCGATGTGCGGAGCGCCTTGACGCCGAGATCCGGTTCGAGGGCGACTGACCCGCTCACGAGCGGGCGACCGGTGGTGGCGGTGCGAGCGCGTAGCCGTCGTCACGGCGTACCACCATCGCCAGTTCCTCCAGCATGGACAGCTTGCGCATGGCGGTGCGCAGGTCCACCCCTGCGCGCGCCGCGACGCTCTCCAGGTCGAGCGTTCGGCGGCGGGGTAGCGCCTCCAGCACCTGGGTGGCCTCCTCGTCGAGCCGGTCCCGAGGACGCTCGGGGGCCCGGGCGGGCGGCGCCAGGTCGTACCCGATCCGCCCCACCTCCTCCAGCACGTGCGCGACGTTGGTGACCAGCCGCGCCTCCGGCCGCTCCCGCAGCACCTCGTGCCCGCCGACCGACATCGCTGAGGTCACCGGCCCCGGCACCACCATCGCCGGCCGGCGCAGGCCGAGCGCCCGGTTGAGCGTCTGGGTCGCGCCGCTGCGCGCGGCGGCCTCGACGAGGACAGTGCCGTTCGTCGCCGCCGCTATGACCCGGTTGCGGATGAGGAACCGTGGCCGCAACGGCTCCGCCCCGGGAATCCACTCGCTCACCAGCAGGCCGGTCTCGGCGATCCGGTCGAACAGCGCGGCGTTGCCCATCGGGTACGGGCGGTCCACGCCGCAGGCGAGCACGGCGACGGTGCGGCCGCCCGCTGTCAGCGCCCCGCGATGTGCGGCGGCGTCGATGCCGAACGCCCCACCGGACACGACTGTCCACTCCCGGTCGGCCAGGCCGTAGCCCAGCTCGGTGGCGATGTGCGCGCCGTAGGGGGTTGCCGCCCGCGCGCCGACCACCGCCACCGAGCGCGCCAGCGCCTCACCGAGCGACCACGCTCCGCGTACCCAGAAACAGAGCGGCGGATCGGTCTCCACGTCGACCCGCCGGGTGGCACCGGAGAGCGCCAGCCGGCGCAGGTCGCCGACCTGAGCCGGCCACTCGTCGTCCTCCGGGGTGACCAGGCGGGCGCCGAGCCGTTCGCCGCGGGCCAGTGCCTCCGCGGCGACCGTCCGGGCGTCGCCGGAGACGCCGCGCGCCGCGACGGCCGACCGCAGTGTCCGCTCCGGCGCCTCGCCGGACAACAGCAGGTCGAGCGTGGCGACCGGTCCGATCCGCTCGACCAGTGCGTACACCGACCGGGTGCCGGGCTCGGCGAGCCAGGTGAGCGCGACCCGCGCCAGCCGGCGGTCGTCGGCGCTCACGCGACCTCCCCGGTCCTGAGCTGGATGGCCTCCGCCACGTCGTCGTGGCCGGGCCGGTCCCGCCCGTCCAGGTCCGCGATGGTCCAGGCGAGACGGAGTACGCGGTCGTAGCCGCGCGCGGACAGCGATCCGGTGTCGAGCCGGCGGCGCAGATCCGTGGTGACCCGGGCCGGCAGGTGCCACGGCGGCCGGCGCAGGTACGGGCCGTGGACGTCGGCGTTCACCCGATGCCCGGTGGCCGCCCAGCGATCGGCGGCGGCGTGCCGCGCGGCGACGACCCGGGCGGCGACGGTGGCCGAGGACTCCTGCGCGGCGTCGGTGCTCAGCAGCTCCGCCGCGCGTACCGCCGTCAACCGGACCTGCACGTCCACCCGGTCGAGCAGCGGACCCGACAACCGTCCCAGGTAGCGTCGCCGGGCCAGGGGCGGGCACTCGCAGTCGACGTCGCCGGAGGGCTTCGCGCACGGACAGGGGTTGGCCGCCAGCTTATGCGGCGGGTCTAAAAGCGTTCAGTGTTCAAATTTCTAGCGGACGCTGCGCCGCCGCGGGGGCCACGGTCGGGCGCCGGGTCGAGCTGGTCTAGGACGGGCAGCGGAGCATTCCTGCACCGTGTCTAGGGAAGCTTGGCGGGAACTGGTCGATGCACGACTGTCGGCACATTCCTGCGCGCTGCGGATGGCCCGGGACATCCGCTGCCTGATGCTGCGGCTCGACCGGGCTCAGCGTCACAGTCTCGCGGAGACCGTCCGGCGGCATCACATATCACGTGCTTAAGGTCGCTCGGCGACATCGTGTTACGAGGCCGGGCTGTGCTCCGGCACCCTCGGTGGGCACCGGCACGGTTAACGGCCACGCCAGGCGACGCCAGTCGCGTTGCTCAGCGGCGCCGCGACCGGGTAAGCGGTGTGAGACCGCGGCGACGTGACAGCAGCGCGACGTCCTTCGGGCTCTCGTTTCGTTGGAGGCCGCGCAGGACGGCGTGTTGGGTCTCCGGCGTCCAGAAGATCCGTAGGTCCTCGCGCGCACGGGTGACAGCCGTGTAGAAGATGTTGTGCGTGATGTCGTCCTCGTTGGCGTCGGTGATGACGATCTTGACGGAGTCGTACTCGAGGCCCTGCGCCTTGTGGATCGAGACGGCGTAGGCGACCTGGAACGGGACGGCGGTGTTGAGCGAGTCGTCGTCCGCATCGCTGGTGTCGTGGTCGTAGACGCAGAAGCGCACGGTTGATCCCTCCACCCACTCCAGATCATCGCCGACGACGTCGAACTCGCTGAGTGGACGGTCGAGTTCGACGTCGAACTGGATCTGACCGGGGGTCAGGGTGATGTCGACGATTCGCCCCTTCAGGTTGTTGTAGATGACCGGCCGGAACCGCTCGGCCTCGTTGAACAGGACCGAGTCTCCGATCTTGTAGGTGGAGTCGCGCCAGATGATCGGCGGGTTCGGGTTGCTGCTCTGCAGGAATCGGTTGATGTTGTTGATGCCGTAGAGGCCGTCGTAGTTCAGGCAGAGGATGATCTCGTCGTCGCGCTGGGCCTTGAAGAGTGACGTGTCGAGCACGGTCGAGTAGCCGTTGCGGGCGATGGTCTCGGCGATGTCGTCGTCGAGGTTGCGGACCTTGCCCCAGAAGCTGAGCAGTGACGTGTTCGTCGTCCGGAACGGGGTGGTCAACTCGAACGTCGAGGTGCCGGGGATGAACGAGCGAATGATGCTGAACCAGTTACCGAACTGGATCGACTCGATCTGGTAGACGTCGCCGACGAGCACGAGCAGCCGGAAGGATGTCTGCTCCAGCACCTTGAGCAGGTCAGCGTTGCTGACGGTACTGCATTCGTCGATGACCAGGACGTCGTACTCGGGGTCGGAGCCGGTCCGGCGGATGTGGCTGCTGATCGTCCGGAAGGTGGAGTCCTGGGCGGTAACCTTGCGCTTGAGGTTGTTCATCGCCGGGTTGGTGTGGGCGAGGAACAGCTTCGACTTGTCGTTGAAGTAGCTCGCGATGTGGTCGACCATCGTCGACTTGCCGGTGCCGGCCGCGCCGTAGATCAGCGCCACCTTCGACTGGCTGAACAGTTGCTTCAGCGCTTCGCTCTTGAACTCGTCATCGATCCCGCGGGGCTTCTCGCCGAGCCAGCGCTCGACGGCCGTGGAGTATCCGTCGATCCCCGAGGATGCGAGCTGCTGCAACTTCTCGACGATGGCGAAGGTGTCGTCCTCGTAACCCCGGATGAAGACGTGCCCCTTGTCCAGAACGAGCTGCCGCTCCGTGTGCTTGTAGTAGATGTGGCTGTTGTAGGCGGTGACCAGCGCGCTGACATCCCCGAAGTCCTCAAGATCCGTCACTGGTGTGTAAAGAAGCCCGCGGCGCTCGACGTTGTTTTTGACATGCCGGGCCAGCAGCTCGTGCTTGCGGGTGGTGGCATCGAGGCTCTCGGCCAGGTCCCAAAATCGCGGGTTGTGGCCCGGCAGCGAGGTGCAGAAGGGCATCTCGTCGAACGGGATGCAGCCGTACTGCAGGTTCAGCCCGGACAGACGGGCGCAGCCGTCCCAGCTGTACTGCCGCCTCAGCACGAGGTTGTTCATCTGCAGCATGAGGTAGCGGATGACGTTGTGGCCTGGCAGACGCGAGCGCACGATACGGCGTGCCTCGTCCAGCACGGTGAAGATCTGCGGCGACTTGACGAGCGCTGTGCCCTGGGCCCTCGTCGCGCTGTACTGGTCGTCAGGCATGTCGATCAGGTCGAGCAGGCTGCCGGCGCTAGCCGTCAGCCCTTGCATCAGGTAGACGTACTCCGGGGAGCTGATCCGGATGTCGGTGAAGGTGCCGAACAGGCGTGCGAAGTTGTCGAACTCGCACGGGCGGATCGAGACCTCCCACGTGCGGATCACCGTGATTGGCATCGTCTGATCGAGGACGTCGATCGCGTCGTGCTGGAGCGTCAGCATCGCCGCGTACTTGTCGGTCATGTCGATGTCGGTGAAGGCGATGATGCGGTCAGTCTTGTTGACCTTGTTGACGGCCCGGTAGAAGGTGACCTCGTAGTAGATGCGCCCGTCGACGAAAAACGGCCGGGTCTTGTGGATGTAGTACCGGGCGCGCGGGTTGCCGTCGACGGGCGTAGACCGGAGCGCGTTGATCCGTGCGGCGATCTTCTCGTGGTACTCGCGCAGCGAGGGGTCGAGATCGATCGGGAACGACTCCAGGTTGGCCAGCACCGGGATGCCGCAGTTGTCCTTGAGCAGGGTGCGGATGCGCAGGAGATACTCGTAGTACTTGAGCATCAGCCGCTCCGAGGAGTCGCCGTCCAGGGTGTAGTGGGAGGCGCTGATCTGGATGAGCTTGTGGAACTTGCCGAGGAAGTTCAGCCTGGCTCTGGTCTTGACGAAGGCGAGTCCGGGATCAATGGCCGCGTAGTTGAACTCGGCATCGTCCTCACCCGTATGCAGGCGCACGGCGACGCCTTCGACCAGGTTGCGCAGCTGGGCAAGCAGGTTCTGCGACAGCAGCGCACGCTGATCCGTGAGCGATGCGATGTTCTGGCAGATCGCCTCATCCACACGCTGGATCTGTTCGCCGACCGTGATCATGACGCTGCCCGTCTCCGTCGCTAGGGGTGATCCTGGAGTACCGCTCAAGGTAGGTGGTGAGGCGGGCGAGCGCGCGCTGTTTTCCGGCACCCCTGACCCGTGGGCGCTACTGCGGCGCGAGCGGCAGACCCCCTTCGGCATGATGACCGATTCTGATTCGGCAAGCGCCGTTCGCGGGATGCCGCACCTGTACCGGGACTTCGGCGAATCTAGTTGATGTAGATGCTTAGTCCGGGCGCCGTGCTGCGGTGCGCGGGCGCCGGATGCTACGAAAGGTCGAGGTGCCGGACCTCGCGCCATACCTGCTTGTTGGCCTCCCATGCCTGTGCGATCCATGGTGGACGTCGGGAAGGGAACGGGCGGGGGTGCCGTTCACCCCACCACAGCAGGACCAGATGCCGTCCCCGGGCGTACTGCTGGAGCACATCGCGCCGCAGGTACAGCAGGTGGCCGGTCATCCGTGGCGGGGGACCGTAGGACAGGCTCGCGGGTGCGCCCGCCTGATCGAACTGGTGGAACGCCTGTGGCCCGGCGCGTAGCCGCATCGCCTGCGACAGTGACTTCGACGGGACGAGAACCGTCCCGATGCCGGTCTCGGACGGGTCGTAGCCTTGCCAGGTGATGCGGTGCGCGAGCACCTCCACCTCGACCTCGGTACCGCCGATATTCATCGATCTGCCGTACGGGTTGCCCGGCCACACCTCGTGGGCGTTGCGTGCGAAGTCCGGATGCCACGGGACCTCTCCCGCGAACGTGTAGTAGTCCTGCGGCGGCTCCGGGAACCAGTGACGCCCGGGGTAGTCCGCCTTGGTGACCGCTTCGGTGATCGCATCGGCGTCTGCCTCGGTCGCCAGCAGCGCGAACAGCATGCCCCACACCCGCCGGCCGGGTCCCTGTGCGCTGGTCTCCAGATGCCCGCCGACGGCGATCCACGGTCCTTCATGCTCGCCGAGCCGTGGAGCTTCGACCAGTTCCGGGGCCAGGTCGACGGCGCCGTCGACCACCCAGTCCTCGACGCGCGGCGGACTGGTTCGCGCCCAGTCGGGCACCGTCGCCGGCAGCGGCGTCAGACGGTCGGGGAACGACGGATCGACCGGCAGGTCGGAGATGCGTTCCTGATCCGGGGAGCGCTCGCCGCCGGCTTCCATCCGCCCCGCCGTGGCGTAGAAGCCGATCCAGCTATACTTCTTCCCGTAGCGCTCGGTGTTACCGGTGCCGCGGGACCGGGCGGCGTAGGTCGCGTTTTCGATCTGGTCGTCGATCGGGCCGAAGGTGGCCTCCCGCCAGCCCAGCGCCCAGATGATGCCTCGGATATCGGCGAGCAACTGCACGTAGCGGGGATGGTCGCGGTCGTAGTTGGCTCGGTCCTCGAGCAGGCTGCCGATGGTGTAGTTCTCGAAGTCGGGTTGCAGGACCGCGCTGACTTCGTCGCTGCGTGGGTCGCCGGCCGGCAGCGGCTCGGCGGTCGCGGGAAGGCCGAACACGGCGTCGTCCGGTGTCGGGATGCCCGCGGGCAGGGCGTCCGGCCGGAACTGGTGCGCGAACTGGATGATCCCGCGGACGTAGAGCCTGATGAGCCAGTCATCGGTGGGTCGGGTCGCGGCGGGTCCGAGCAGCGTGTCGCGCAGCCCGGTGAGTAGTTCAGGAAGAGCCGTGAGGTCGGTGGCGTTGCGCTGGTGGGCCAGTACCACGCCGTAGGCCGCCGCGACGGTGCCCTGGCCGACGTACCGGTCGTTGATCTCCAGAGCTTCGAGGGTGAGTGCGAACAACTCGTCCGGGCAGCGCCGGCCGAACCAGTACAGCGTCCGGGTGGCCTGCTCCCGCAACGTGCGCTGGGTGCTGGTCAGTAGCCACATCACCCACCGGGCGCGCAGGTGGTCCCGCTGGTCGGTCGTCTCGGCCGTGCTCCAGCGCTGCTGCAGATCGCGCAGGTCCTTGGCCAGGTCCTGCCATCGTGACCGGGTCCATTCCGTCCAGACGAGGTCGCGGTGCGCGACTTCCATCCCGCTCAGCGTGTCGTGCAGGAAGGCCGCGTTGAGCGGATGGGAGAGAGCGCCCCGCAGCAGTTGCCAGCTGGTGAACAGCCGGCTGTGATCGGCGCCGGGATCGCGCAGGAGATCACCCAGTGCGTCGACGGTGGCCGCGTCGAGGTAGCGGGCCTCAAGCGCCGTGGTCAGCGGGAGCGCACGACTGCGCAGCGGCTGCGGGACCAGGGTCCACAGTTGCTGGTGCCGGCGCCGTGGCAGCAGGCCTGCGAGGGCGGCGACGATGTCCTCGGCCAGCGGGTGTGCCGCATCGCGGCCGGTGGTGAGCGCATCGATGGTGGCCGGGTCGCCGAGCCACTGTTCGATGGCTGGACGGTTCCGTGCCGTGATCAGCGAGTCCGCGATGATGTGCCCGGCCAGCGCGTCGAAACTGATAATCATGCCGAATTTGCCGGGCCGCGCGCGTATCGGCGTGCGCAGCAGAATGCCTTCCTGCTCGAGCAGGCCGACCATGCTGGTGTCCCAGTGCGGATCCTGGTCGACCAGCTGCCGGAGCCGCTCGAACTCGATGCCGTGGGCGCGCCGATCCCACAGCAGGTTTCCGATCTTCGCCAGTGCTGCGTGCACGTCGGCGGCGTAGACCCGGCGGTGTGCGGGAGCCAGCTGGGCGATGCGATCGGCGGCCTGGTCCAGGTATCGGTCGAAGACCGCGGTGAGCGAGCCGGGCATGGCTTCCAGGCCGACGACCTCGCGCCGGTCGGGGTTGGTCACCTCGCAGAAAAGCCGCAGCGTCAGCGGGTTGTCAACGACCTGTTCCGGCAGGTCCGCGTCGGTTGTGTCGATCCGGTAGTGGGCGAAATAGCGGTCGAGCGCCGGCTGCCGGTCGCTGCCGAACCCGTCGATCGTCAGCTGCCGCGTTCCCGCGGGCAGGCATTCGTCGACGAACCTCCTGCGCAGCGTCACGACCAGCAGCACGTGCGGGTAGTGGGCCAGGAGCGGCTCGACAGCGCCGAGCAGATACTTCCAGCCGCGGGGGTCCTCCGCCTCATTCAGTCCGTCGATCACGAGCGGAAGCCGCCGCTGGGCGCGTTCGCCGGCGGCATCGAGCGCGGCTAGCAGAGCCTCCATGGTCGGACAAGCCCGGCCACCGATCGACACCGTCTGCGCGAGATCGTCGAGGGTGTCCCGGGTGCCGAGCTGACGGCCGTGCAGGAAGATGCCCGCGGGGCGATCGCCGCCGTCGGCGGTGAGCTGGGCGGCGAGGTGGGTCTTGCCGTTACCCGCGTCGGCGACGACCGCGACCAGCCGGACGTCGAGATGGTCCTCGATGGCCATGATTAGGGCGTGCGCGTTGTCCAGGTCGTCCAGCGCATTGGTCGCCGGCAGCGCCACCGCGCTGCGGGCGTTGCGCAGCTTGCGCAACAACACGCGATGCTGCGTACTTACCCGGGGAGTAGTGACGTAGCGGCTGCGGAGCGCCTGCCAGTCCGCCCGTTCGAGATCGGCGGCCACCGCCAGGCACTGGTCACGGCTGGCGGCGAGCGTCGCGACGAACGCCTCGGTCTTGTCACGCAGAACAGCGGGTACGTCGGCCGGTAGCCCGGCGGCCAGCCCGGCGCCCGCGATCTCGAGTGTCGATGCGGCGGCGCTGAGCTGCATCCGCGCGCCGCGGTCGCCGAGCATCCGCTGAATGGACCGTTCGGCGTTGACCGGCTGGTGAGCTTCGGGCAGCCAGCGGAAACGGACCGGGGCGACGGCACGTTCATGGAGCTCCCGCAGGGTTTCCCGGGTCAGGACGAGTTCACCGAAGTAGGTCTCTCGGTACAGCTGCCCCGGGCCGGCCAGATGCTCCTCGACGTTCGCGCTGGTCCACAGGGTCAGTCGCATGTTGCCGGCGAGCGGCTTCAGCGCGTAGAACCACTCCTGGTCCTTCTTGGTGAGGGGATGGCGTGTCCACAGCACCCAGTCGGTCAGGCCCGGCAGATCGCGGACGGTGTCCTTGACAGCCTTCTCGATCTTGTCTCTCCGGGTGGTACCGATCGCCCGCCCTGGCGGGAGCTCGTACCATCGGCACTGCCAGCCGAACCACCGACCCGCCTCGCCGAGCGCGCAGTCCTGGTCGAGTCTGAGATGGAACTCGATGCCAGCCTGATTGGCGGTGGCCTTGAAATCCCCGCGCGCACCGTAGTGGCGGTGCATCAGATGGCGGCAGAGCATCTCGAAGTTGTAGGTGGCGGCGCCCGGCAACCGGCCGAAGGTGTCCCAGCCGACGCTACCCATTGCGTCGCACCCCGTCGTCGTCGAGGCGCTTTCCCTCCTCCGGGAAGTCGTGGGCGGAGAACATCTCGATGCGCGCGCCCTTGGTGAGGAGGATCTTGATGTAGGCCTGGACTTCGGTCTCGTCGGTACGGATCACCACCGAGTCCCCGCGTGCCACGACATTGGCGCTGTACGCCAGCTGTTCGAGCTCGGCCGGGCCGAGGCTGTGCACCTCGAGGGCTTGGAGCAGGGCGAGCATCGAATCACTGAACCGGGACGGCGGCTTGCCGTACTCGATCCTGCCGGCGTCGAGGTCGTCCTGGACGCCGGAGGCCAGCCGGTCGATGAGCTCCTTCGCGGCGCCCGCCTCGCCCACGGAGGCGAACTTGCCGACCATGACGAGGTTCATGGAGTGTTCGGAGCCGTAACCCCACCAGATCCTCACGGGGTGGCTCCGGTGGTCCGCAGGACCGACAGGGCCGCCATGACACCGTCCTTTCCGATCGGCGATCCGCCGGCCTGGTACGAGGATCCCTTCAGGACGCCGTCGGCGGTGATGTGAGCGTAGGCGTCCAGTGGCTGCTCTCCCGGGACCGGCGCGGTCACCGGCAGCCCATTGATGCCGGTCGCGCCGATCGTGACCGCCAGCGGTCCCCGATAGCGGTCCAGCCAGGCCCGCATCTCTGACAGCGTGACCTGGTCGATGCCGTGCCAGCGGGCTGTGGGTTGCTGCGGGAGAAGCAGGAGTTCGCGCGCACCGGCCTGCGTCGCCACGCCGGCGACCTGGTCGAGCTCGTGCACCGTCCGCTCGTTGACCACGACATTGATGCCGAACGGCGCCACGTCCCGGACATCCGCGAGGCGGTCGAGCAACGCGCCGAACGGTCTTCCCCGTAGCCGTTCGTAAGTCTGCCCCACGCCGTCCATGCTGATCCGGATGAAGTGCACCGCGCCGGCGAGCCGGGTACAGACGGAGGCCGTGAGATGGTGACCGTGACTGGTGAAAGTGACGGCGAGATCTGTCTGCGCTGCGACGAGGTGGCACAGCTCGGGAAAGCCGGTGACCAGTGTCGGCTCGCCGCCGCCGAACCCGACCCCGAAACAGCCGTGCGCGTCGAGTTCCTTCGCCCACGCCACCACGGTGGCGGTGTCGTGGCGGCCTGGGGTCTTGGGCGCATAACAGTAGGAACATCGCAGGTCACACGCGTTGGTCAGGGCCACCGAGACCTGCCGCGGCGCGAGAGCGACGGACTCGTCGGTCCCCGGCTGATCGATGAACAAGTTCATCCCGGTTCGGCGATCGAACACATGCGTGCCGAGCGCGGTGCGGCGAGTCTTGATCCCGGCCCGCGCGCCAGCCGGTCCGGCCGCTCCCACCGGGGCGGTCTGCGCGGAATCTGCTGCCACCCCACCGCATCCCTTCGGAGCCCCTGCGTACGGACGGTGCCTGAGCGTTACGTCCGGCAGTACATAGTGCCACGCGCGGGTTCCTGCCCGACCGCCGGTCACCGCTTCGGACCGGGAGATCGCAACCACGCGATGAGGGCCGCCTGGTTCATGCAAATCGCCCCGCCGCTTGTGTCTCAGCTTCCCGCGGAGCCGAACCATGGCGACGCGCCCGCGCGTGCGGGCCGGGCCGGGGTCTCGCTGGTCGCCTTGAGCTACTTCTTGAACTCGCTGGATCGGTCGCAGAATCCAGCGAGTTGACCTCAGGTTGAGGGCTGACCGGGTCAGGCGAGATCCGCCCAGCTCCATGGGGCGGATGGGTTGCCGTCGGGATCGCGACCATAGCGAAAACGCGCGGCTGTGCCCGGTTCCAGCCGAAGGTAGGACTCCAGACGTAGGTAGAAGGTGAAATGGCCGGTGTCCGCGAGGCGGGCGAGCAAGGACCGAAGTGGCGCGGCAGCTCCGGCCTCGTTGAGCGCCGACACCAACATCTCGACCGCGCTGGGCCGTTCGAGGTCCACGGCGGCGACGGCTCGCTCGGCCAGCGTCATCACCTGTTCGTCAGCACCGACGCGGGTAAGTGCCTGCAACAACCGCGGCACGTGCGGCGGCCCCGGCTTGGTCTCGTGGACGTCGACGATGCGCGCGGGGCAGCGTGCCAGCAGGATGGCGAGGGCCTGGTCACGACCCGCACGGCGTAGCTCGGTCAGCAGTCGCAGCACATCGCTGGGCTCGGTAAGGCTCGCCTCGGTGGCGACCCGGGCGTCGAGCACGGCTGCGGCGTCGGGCCGCTCCAAGTCTCTCAAGGCGTCGGCCAACTGCACGACGGCCTCCACGTCGTCCACCGCTACGACGTTCCACGGTTCACGGGCGAGGATGTCGTCGGTTCGCCCGAACGCAGCCATGGCGAGCAGCAGGCGCGCCACCCCACGTGCATCGTTTAGCGACACGGTGGTTGCGGGATTCCGGCTCAGTAATCGCTGTGCGGCGACGTCGTCGCGGCGGTCGGCGAGTTCCTCCAGCACCGCGGCCACGAGGTCCGGATCGTCTACCGGAATGTTCGCGGCCAGCTGGGCCTGAATGTCGGCGTGCGGGAGTACCTGCTTCAGGATGCTGAAGGTCTTCGCGTCGGCGATGAGAGCTGGATCGGCGAGAATCCGCTCGATCACGCCTGTCACGACGGTGTCGTCGCACAGAGGCAGAAGCCACAGGCCGGCCTGCAGGTCGGCGATGATCGCCTCCAGGCGCGGTGCGGGCAGTGCGGCTTCCCAGCCGGCGTCGCGTCCAATTTCGACCCCTATGCTACGTGCTTCGCTATGCCACGCCGCTGAAGCATCACCGCCGTATCGGTGCAAGCGCGCTGCCAGCTCGTCGAGCTGCGCAGTGGCGCCGGAGTCGGCGAGGGAACGCCACAAGAATCCGGTGTTGCCGAGGTCGCCGAGATCGACGCGACCTGCAGGGTCCGCGGCGAGGAGGCGTTCACGCTGATCCGTGCTCCCGAACTCGGCGACGTCGCCTAGTAAGGCTCCGACCGCGAATCCGTCCGCCGGATCCATCCGATCGATGGCGGCGTCAAGAACGCCGCGGGCGAGGTCGCCTGCGCCCAGCGCGACCAGATCACGTGCCAGCCAGCGGTCACCCTTGCCGGCCAGCCGGACGGCGAGAGTACGAAACTGGCTCTCCTCGCCGAGGTCTCGGAACTGCCGCAGCAGAGGTGGGGTGTATCTGTTGATCGTCACGTGGGCTGCGGGATCACGAGCCAGCAAGACGCGCAGTAATTCCTCCTCGCCGGCTTCGCGCAGATCTGTCAGGAAGGTGTGAACCGCCGAGGGATCATGTAAGGAGCCTTCGAGCACGGCCCGGTGGCGAACACGTCCGACCAACTCCTGCAGCCCGAGTCGCTCGAAGACGCGGATCAGCTCAGAAGCATGCCGTAAATCGGACAGGGGCACCTCGTCGACGATCCAGCGCGCTGCTTCGGCCGCGCCAGCGGGGTCGACGTCGTCTAGGATCGAAAGCAGTTGTACAGCGGCGCGGTCCGTGCGGTGGCCAGCTGCGTGCCGGAAGAGCACGGCCGCTTCGCGCAGCAGGCCCCGGCCGCGAGCCGCCCCGGCCAGCGCCGCCACATCTCGCGCATCCAGATGAGCGCGGGCCGCCCGCCAAAACGAATCCGGCGGGAGCACGGTGGCTCGTTCCGCAGTGCCGGCCTGCTCCAATGGGTCGGCCAGCACATAGCCGTCGCCGGCGTCAGCACGGGTGAGCGGTCCCCGCACACCGTGGACCGGCGTACCCAGATAGGTGAGGGCACGCTCGAACCAGTCGGTGGGTAGGCCGTCCCGTTGCGCACCGGTGAGTTCGCCAAGGGCGGCGGTAGCGAGGAAGTCCGCGCACATGTCGGACTGCGCGCCGAGGCGCCGGGCATCGACGGCGGCGTGCACGACCGCTTGGGCGCCCGCCGTGGCGGTCTGGTACCTCCGTAGCACCTCGGGCACGCCCGCGAGGTACTGGGTTACCGCCCCGCGATCGGCCCGCTCCGCGGCTTGTCGCAAGCGTGGATCCGCGTCGGCGAGGTCCCGCAACGTTTGCAGCGCAGGTCCGGTGAACGTCGGAGGCACCGGGATCGCGGCGTTGGCGAGCAGCGCTCGCGCCTGGAAATGGGGCTCGTCAAAGTCCCGCGACGTCGGCGCGTTGAACCGCTCCCACTTCTCTGACCAGATAGTGCCCAGCAGCAGCAAAGGGCGCCGTACGTGGTCATCGATCATAGCGCGCAGCTGTAGGGCTGTGGCCTCGTCCAGGAACCGCTGTATCTCGTCGAGCCAGAGGACGGTGCGAGGCCCCAGCGCGCTCAGCGATCTGGTCAGCTCGCCCGCGTCGAGTGGGCGCCAGATGTGCCAGTCGTCGCCGAGGGTACGAACCGCTTCCCAGCAGGCGCGGGTCTTTCCTGTCGACGAGTCGCCCACCAGAACCTGGATGACAGTCTCCCCGGCGGCGGCGCGAGCCACCGCGGCCGCCAGCGCATCGTCGTGGGGGCGCGGCACGTAGCGCGGCAGCAGGTCAACCGCACCGTTGACCGTGATCGCGTCGTGCACGCCGAGGCCGAACGGGTTCTCCGCCCATTGCCGGGCCGGTCGGCCGAGTCGATCACTGGCACGGGCAGCCGCGGCGATCCGCGCGGTGCTGACGCCCGCGGCCCGCACCTGGTTCTCGGTCAGAAACGCCATGCGCCAGCCCGCCTCGTCGAGCAGCTCGGTGACGCGGTCGTCCAGCTTGCCCTGGGCCCGGGCCTCCGCGGCGATCGCATGCACCAGGCCGACGATGTGCTCGATCAGCTGAGGTTTGACCGCGCGGTCGAGCCAGTTCTTGACCGACTGGGCGGAGACGCCCATGGCACGCGCGATGCTGCGCTGCGACGGCTCGCCGCCCAGCTCCGTTTTCCTGAAGGCGGCGAGCTGGCTGACTCGGTCCGCGTAGCCGTCCACCCGTCCACCCTAGGCGTGGACGCCCCATGGTGAGCACTACGGCATACCTGCTCATCGATCCAGATGGTCGCTTCTCGCCCGGGTGCTCACCGACCGTCCCGGCATGACATTTCTCGTGCTGGCCCTCGCCTTGTCGGGCGCCCTCAACATCGCCTTGGCGGCGGGCATCATCGCCGCCGTTGCCGGTCAGAGCCGTTACCGGGCACTGGCCGTTGGCGGCACAGCGTTCCTGGCGGTCCTGACCGTGTTCTTCACCGCCCTGCCGTCGTACACGTGACGGTCTTTCGGCCTTCGACCTGGCGGCGTGCTTGGTGGAGATCCACCGGTCCGGCCGGCGCCCCGGGATGCCGGGTGCGTTCTCGGGAAGCATTTTCGGGAAGTGGCTGGTTCACGGTGTCGCCGCGCCCGACGACCGGCGGCGGGCCCGTGAGGACCGTTGCGGTACGGGTAGGTGGCTGGGACGGGACACGATGACCACGTCGGTGACGCTGGGCAGCGCCAGCAGTGTGTTGCGGGTGGTGCCGTGGTGCTGCACCGAGCCCGACTCCTCGTAGACGAAGACGGCCATCTGCCGGTACGGCTCGTTGCCGGAGAGATAGGCGACGTAGTCGGCGGAGATCTCCTGCTCGAACTTCTTAAATTCGGCGGCCTTGGTCGCGTACTTGACCTCGATCAGCAGACCGAGTGACGGGATGCCGAAGTCGGCCCGGTAGGAACTGTGCCCAATCTGCGCAGGGTTTCCTCATCGACGAGGTCGTCGAAGACCGGGCGCAGCATGAACCAGAGAATGTCCTGGACTTCGCCTTCGGAGGTGACCGGCCAGCGGATCGGCTTCTCGCCGCCGGGGTCGTAGCGCCATCGGCGCATGACGTCGGGGAAGCGGCCGAGCAAGATACCGACGTGGCTGGGGCTGAGCAGGTGTTCGTCGATGCTGGTGGTCACGATCCGAGTCGCGGCCTCGATCAGCAGCGCCCCCGGGAATGCGGCCGGTCGTCCGGGCGGGCGAAGCCGGATCGCGTTGAGGACCCGGGCGCGCAGCTGTCGCAGCTCGTCTGGACCGAGGGCACCCGGCCGGGCGGCGGTTCCGGTCAGCCAGTGCAGAGCAGCAAGATCGACGGCGTCTTCGAGGGTGCTGGAGTCCAGCCGGAGGTTGTTGTCCAAGCCGAGCAGATGCCGGGTGTGTTCCTGGAACAGGTGCAGCAGGGTCGTGGGCGGACGTAGCCGGTCGTCTCGCAGGACGCCGCGCAGCCAGTCGCGCGGCTGCGGCGCGTCGGCCGCGACGGCGTTGACCGGCAGCGCCAAGCCGATGAGGTGTGCGGAGTTGGCGAGCACGTTAGTACGCACGTTCTAAACCCCGTAGTATTGTCCGGGGATGACAACCTCCGATGCTGCCGAAGCTGAGCCGCCCCACATCAGCGCCAAGCAGCAGCGCATCCTGAGTGTGATTCGCGGTTGGGTCCAGCAGCACGGTTACCCACCCACTGTGCGTGAGATCGGCGCAGCGGTCGGGCTTGGCTCTCCCTCATCCGTCGCGTACCACTTGAACATGCTGGAACAGCGTGGCCTCCTGCGTCGCGAGGCAAATGCGTCCAGGGCGGTCGACATCCGTAGGGCGCAGGTTGGTGGGGCATCGAACGGAGCAGGGCGGCCAGGCGTCAAAGTTCCGGTGCTCGGCACTATCGCTGCCGGCGCCCCGATCCTCGCCGAGGAACACGTGGAGGACGAGCTGACACTGCCTCGCACCCTAGTAGGGCACGGCACGCTGTTCGCCTTGATTGTTAAGGGCGATTCCATGATCGAGGCGGCGATCTGCGAGGGAGATTTGGTTGTCGTGCGCCAGCAGGCAGTGGCCGAGAACGGCGACATCGTCGCCGCGATGATCGAGGGCGAGGCGACGGTGAAGGTCTACCGGAGCCGCGACGGCCGCGTCGAGCTGGTACCGCGAAATCCCCTCTACGATGTGATCTCCGCCGATCACGCGGTCATCCTGGGCAAGGTTGTCTGTGTGCTTCGGCGCGTCTAGCGTCCGGCCGACGTCTGCTTACGGACGTCGGTGGCGTTCTCGGTCTGCTGCGATGCCAACTAGTTCGTACGGCTGTCTGTGCAGGCCGTCTGGGCCAGGTCGCCCAATGGCACGCCGACGGCATGCGCGATGCCATGCAGGACGCCGATCGTGCAGTTGATGCGGCCCCCCTCGACCTCAACCAGCATCCGCCGCGAGACGCCGCTGCGCTCGGCGAGGCCCTCGAGGGTGAGATTGGCCGCCTGTCTGGCCTTCGCGACCGCATGGCCGAGCGCCGCAAGGTCCACGGGCGGCGGCGGCTCGATCACAAGAATTCAGGCAAGTCGCCGCCAGAACTCTTGTCAGTGCAGGATAATGCCCTAAATTGGTGGGCATGTGGCCGTCGCCCGTCGCCTCACTGCAGCTCCCTCCGGCGACCAAGCCCAGATCGCAGGGCCGGGGTGGTAGCGAACGAGTTGGGCCGCCGGCCCCCCTGTCTGCAGGACGGCGATGCGATGCTCGACCGTGAGGGGGCCTATCGCGCCTTCGACGACCGCCATCCGTCGGCCCCGTGGGTCAGCGTGCACACCATCGCTGGCAAGGTGGCGAGCCTCCGTCGTGCGGTTTGGCGGGCACTCGTCGACGGCGCCGATGAGAGCATGCACGTAGCGGTGTCACCGACCCAGCTGGTAGCGGCGATCGCAACAGCGTCTGGACGACGTCCGGCGAACAGGGCCAACGTCCAGGCCTCCTTGAGATGGCTGCAGGAGGCGGGACTGCTGAAAATCATCGACCACGGCGACGGCCAGCGCTGCAACACCTACCAACTCTGCCTCCCAAAGCCACGGGGATCGACCCGGCCGCAGCGACCCGCGCAAGATCACCGCCTCCAGGCCTTCGACATCCGTGCCAAAGCATGGAGCCCGCAAAGACGCCGCACCTGGCGGGCTGTGTGGAAGGCGATCCTCGCGGCGGCCGACTCAGAGGGCCAATTCGTCGGCGACGTAGCAGAGCTTGCTGACGCGGCGAGCGACAGGCTCGGCATCGACATCGCTGACGAGACCGTTGCAAAGGTCCTGCGATGGGGTGTTGCCACCCAGCTAACTGATCAAGCTCGCGGCGGACGCAATCCCCTGTATCGAATTAGGACACAACCTGCAGTGAGTTCCGGCTGTTGAGGTTCGTCTCAAACAAGCAGATGGACAGGAGGGGGACGCCGATGACGCGGGACGAGGTTGCGCAGCAGGCAGACGAGCCCATCGACTGGAGTGCCGCCCAGGTGGACACCACGGACCGGCGGATACGGCTGGCCTACACGCTGAGCTTCGACTCCGATGACAAGCTGCACCAGTGGTTGGTGGCCGAAGCGGGCCGGCGGGGAATGAACCCGATCGAGCTGATGCGCGACCGCCTGGGCTCGGCGTACCGGCGCGCCGCCTGAAGTATGCCGTCCAGCGCGGTGACTGCCTATAGTCCGCCGGAGCAGCCGCCCGGTTAGGGGTCGAAGCGCTCATGAGGCCCACGAGCAGTTATGAACGCTTGTCGAGCCTCGCTGTTACCACTCGTGGTGCTGGGATCCGCTGGCCAGGGCTGACCCCTGATGCACGAAGGGCCCGCGTTAGCGGGCCCTAAGGCGGGCGCGGGAACCTTAGAGGGCCTCCTGCGACTCTCAGGTTAGCAACAACCTTGTGGCGCCGCGCACAAAGTAGGCGGAACCAACAGCGGGGCGGCGCCCGCCGTGTTCGCCACCGTCCGCTGTCTTGCCCGAGCCCCCGGCCTGCTGGCCGCCGACAAGATCAGCCCGCACAGCCTGCGGCTAGTGATCGGCTGCCGGGTCGATCACTTCGGCCCTCGGAATTGCGCATAGATCGGTCCTAGCCTCGGTCTTTCACTAACTGTTGATCAAGGCCGCGTGGCGGGTTGTTGATCTTGATCAGTCGGTCGATCGACGTCAGGGCGTGGTGGTAGCCCGACGCGGGGTCGGGTTCCTCCAGAAGCTGTCCGT